>CANHTV010000385.1 GCA_947463285.1 Verrucomicrobiaceae bacterium
CATGCCCGATATCATCAACCTCCAGACACTGGACCTCCGCACGGAACTGAAGCGTGCCACCGTGCCCACTGCGGACAAAGAACGCATCTTCGTCCGTCTCCGCATCACCGGGCCTTGATGGGGCAGAGGATGATACTTCCCATCACCATGATTTGTGATTTCGCGCATGGAGCGATGGAGTGTTGGATTTCCAACACTCCAATACTCCACCACTCCATGGGCTCGAATTCACAAAAGGTGATGACTTCAGGTCTAAATCTTGCCCTGCTTCGCTTTCAGTGCGGTGACTACGTGCGGTGGGACGAACTGGTTCACGTTGCCGCCGAGGCGGGAGATTTCTTTGACGAGGCGGCTGCTGATGTAGGTCAGCTCCTCGCGGGGCATGAGAAACATCGTTTCCAGATTTGGCTCCAGTTTGCGATTCATGAGCGCGAGTTGGAATTCAAACTCGAAGTCGCTCACGGCACGTAGGCCTCGGACCAGGGCCATGGCCTGTTGCTGACGTGCAAAGTCCACTAGCAAACCCTCAAACGGCATGACGCGCAGATTCGGAATGTGATCTGTGGCGGCTTGCAAGAGATCGACACGCTCCTCGACGGTGAAGAGGCTGCTTTTGGCATTATCACGGGCCACGGCGACGATCAGCTCATCAAAAAGACCCGATGCCCTTTGTAGGACATCGAGATGTCCGTTGGTGATGGGATCAAAACTACCTGGGTAAATGGCGCGGCGCATGGGCCATCCTAGGCCGTGTTTGATGGCTGGCAAGGCTGCTCACTTGCCGCCTGCGCTCATGGGTATGGGCATTTTCCACATGGCTGCGTCTTTCGGAATGTCTTCCAGTTCTAAAAACGGCGCGGCAGCAGGCTTCGGGCAACGCGTGGATTCGCTGTGTATGTCCCGGTTTCCTCGTCCAAGATCTCTGGCGGCAGCGGTTCGCCACCAGGATTCAGGACTCGTGGTTCGACACGGGTCCAGACTTTGTGCGTCCAGTAGTCGTTTTTCCACGCCTGCCCCAGAGTGGAGCGCACGTAGATGGCGAAACGATCAAAAACCACTTCTGGAATGTAGCGACTGCCGACGTTGGAAACGAGCGGCGGGTTGTTCAAGTCCGGGGGGGCTTCGGTGGACTCCAGCAGATACTCACGGTCGTTAAGCTTCGCCATCACCCAGGCATGACCTCCGAGATCGCCGTAGCGACCAAGCGCCACACGGGCCTGGAAGCCATGCGCCAGCAGCCAGTCACAGCGGTAGATGGCCGAGTCTTCGCAGTACCCCTGGCCGAGCCGTTGGGTCTCAAGGCTGGTTTGCCAAGCATCCGTGTCGTCGGCTTTATCCGAGGGATCATGCGTGTAAACGCAGTTCCCATGCACGGCAGAGCAAATGGTCAAAAACTCGAACAAGCGCGAGATGTCTTTGGCAAAAACGGCGGACGGAGAGTAGCCGTTAAGGAATTCATTCACATAGAGGAATCTGCCGCGACGATTTGAGGCGACGACTGCATAAGTGCGGCGGCAGTTCGGGTACTCTATGCCCTGGCTGTGCTGCTTATGCCCGACACGCACGACAGGCAGGTGCTTGCAGTGCAGGCAGCGGCTGAAGTAGGAGTCCTCACGTTTTTGCGTCGGGGCCTCCGGGCCAGAATCGGTCAGTCGCTGGCCTAAAATCACGATCGCCTGCTGGCTGAGGCCTGCCACGGAGGGCCTGACCGCGCAGCCCAGGTAGGTCATCTCTGGGACCGTTTTTTCGGGGAAGCTTTGAAACACCTCCAACATCGCTTTGCTGGTAGGTGAGCCCGCTGTCCAGACGGACGATGCAGGTCTGCACCTGCGCGTCAAGGGAGGCTGCTGTGATCGCCTCAGGGAAGCCTTTGAGCCCATCCACCACGGCGATGAGGATGTCCTCCAAGCTTCGGTTGCGTAGCTCGTTCATGACTTGGATCCAAAACTCTGCGCCTTCGTTTTGCTCGATCGACAGGCCCAGCACCTCGCGTGTACCGTCGGCGGCGGCGCCTAGGGCGAGATACACGGTTTTGTTGTGCACGGTGCCTGATCTTATCCTCGAAGCCTGGCAGCTTTTTCTGCCACTTTGGCACCCAGAGCGGCTCTAAACTGCTCACACGGTCGCGCGGCACGTCGATCTGCATCGCGCCGCTATCACTCAGCACGGTCTTGGCGCGTAGCCGTTGCGGCAGTTCGCAGGCACTGCCGCGGCTTCGCATTCCAGCCCACCTACGGTGCCGCTCCCCGTTTTCAGATGGTGTGCCAGCTCTGCGCCGAGCACCCGCTCGACCAACGCCTTGGTCATCTGTGCCAGCAGGCCATCATCCCCCAGAATCACCTCCGGGCTGTGGCATGCCTGTTCAATCAAGGCGTCCAGCGCCTAGTTCAACGCTTCCTTCTTTTTATCTTGGTTTTTTCTCATCGTTGCTTTGTGCTTGGGATCGCCCCCTCACACAAACTTTCTGTCAGGCTCCTGCGACGGCAGGCTGCGGAGAAACTGGCTCAGTCCAGCTTGCGCCAGGGCAGTCTTTCCAGGACATCGTCAAAGCCCAGGCCGCTGCTGTGGAGGTCGGGCTGAAGGTGGCCGCCGGGGGAGCTAAGACGCTCAAAGAAGCCGTCCGGCTCGAAGAGATGCTGGGTGCAGAGGCCGCACAGATCCACTCGCTCCGGGTTTTCTCGGTAGGCGAGAGCGGCCTCATAGGCGGCGAACATCTGACCAATCCCATGATCCATGGCGGAGGTCAGCACAAGACGATGCGCTGGATGTTTTTCAGCGACAACTCGCCAGTCGCGGCGTGCGGGTTTGACGACGACGGCGGAAAAGCCCGTGCTGCCATCACGCCAGCCTTTGTCCAGTGCAAGTCGGACTTTCCAGCGCTCCTGCGCCTGCTGCCAGAGGGCCGCATCGTAGGGAAAGGGATCCTCGATGAGATCGAGCTGCTGATAGGTGCGCAGTGGCATGAACTCGATGAACTGGGAAAAACCCCGTGCATCAAGACAGCCATTGAAGTCCACTCGCAGCTTCAGGTTTTGAGCCTCACCCGCCTTGGCGCACTGCTCGAGAAAGCGGCGGGTTTCACCGTAGTTGGCAAAACCCTTGGCCTTTAACGCGGCCCACCCTTCAGCAAGCAGACGCTGGATTTGCGGCTCCGTGGGCTGGGCGAAACTCCAGGAATAATGACTGCGAGGAATGGTGAGTCCGGCGAACAAGCTGACGCCAGCTTCGCGCGCGGCTCCGTCGATTTTAGCACAGCGCAGCGCCATGGCGGTGGCGGGGGTGGTGATGCCCTGAGCCAGCAGACGTAGCTGCTCCTCGATGCTGGCATCACCAAACTCAGGCCAGGGATGCACGCAGCCGTAGCCTGAGCCGACGCGGATGAGGGCCCCTGGAAAGGTGCGGCGATGAGAGGCTGAGTTCAGAGCCACGCCACTGCGCAGGAGGTACTCGTAAACGTAGATCGGGGCAGGGGACATGGCGGGGTTAGGGGATGATGGCCACGCAGAAAAGAGCCGCGAAGAGCAGCAACTGCGCACCACTCATGGCCAGCAGTCGATTGTAGGATGGGCCGGGCTCCGTGGTCCAGAGACGGAAGAGCACAAAGAGCCCGAGGGGCAGGCTGGTCAAAGGCAGGGTTAAGGCCATTTCAAAGCCGTTTTCCCACCAGTAAAGGCCCATGACATAAGCCAGCAGGATGAGCAGGGTAATCTCGATCCGGGCTAAGTTTTTGCCGAATCTCACGGCCAGGGTGCGCTTGCCCGTGGTGCTGTCTTCCTCGTAGTCACGCAGATTATTCACAGCGATAAGCACGGTGGAGAGGCAGCCGATTTGGAATCCGGCGACCAGGGCGCTGACGAGCCATTCACCACTCTGGACATAGGCGGAGCCCATCACGGCGATGAAGCCGAAGAAGAGGATCACAAACAGCTCGCCCAATCCACGATAAGCGAGGGGAGCGGGGCCTCCCGTGTAGCCGTAGCAAAAGTACAGAGACGGGATGCCAATCACCAGAATGGGCAGACCACGTGCCATGATCAGCGGAATAGACAAGGCGATGGCCACGCCCAGCATGAGAAAGCCTGCGAGCATGACCGACTCCGCCGAAACGGCACCTGCGGCGGTGATGCGGCGA
>CANHTV010000386.1 GCA_947463285.1 Verrucomicrobiaceae bacterium
CTGACGCGATCACAACTTGGCAATATACAAATAGCAACCAGGCCTAACAATGAGCCGGTGAATGCAGTCTGGTGTCTGAAAACGAAAAATGACATATCGGATGGGGGAAAACGAGCAAACGCCGTCCGGCTTAGGTGCGCACAAGGACGGCGTGAGAGATATGAAACGCGAATGAGGCGTTTGCCAGCTTCAATTATTTTGCTTTAGCCTCAGGAGGCTTGGCAGCCGGAGCAGGCGCTGCGGGTTTGGCTTCAGCAGGTTTAGTAGCAGCTGCAGGCTTAGCTGGAGCAGCTTTAGCAGCAGCTGGCTTGGCCTCAATCTTTTTGGCTGGTGCTGGAGGTGGAGCCGGTGGCGCTGGGGGGGGAGCGGTCAGTTTGGCGATTTCAGCCTCGCTGAGACCTACGTTAACTTTCAGGCTTGGAATTTTGCCTTCGAGAACTTTGGCTCCAGCCTGGGTGACACCTGTCTGCCAGACAAAAAGCTTCTTCAGACCCTTGGCTGTCGCCAGTTGGGCCATACCTGCATCAGTCGTTTTTGTGCCGTAAAGATTGAGGTATTCCAGAACTTGCAGCCCGGCTATAGAAGCCAGACCCGCATCCGTGATCTTGGTGTTTTCCAGATGCAGCCGCTCCAGATTCGTCATTTTGGCCAGAGTGGAAAGACCTGCATCAGTTATCTGACTGCGAGCCAGATCAACCCAGACGATTTGAGCTGCGATGGGCTCAAGCAGAGCGAGTTCTTTATCGCCAAATTTATCAGTGGCGTTGATGACGCTCAGACGCAGTTGCTCAGTATCTTGAGCCAGAGGCATCAACGAAGCATTCAGGCCCTGGATCTTAGCTGAAATTTCGACCACCTGCTTTTTCTCAGCTTCTGTCAGTGGCTTGGCTTTGGGCTTTTCGATCTTGGCCGTTTTAGCTTCGGTTTTTGGCAGTCCTTTTGCCAGCAAAGCAACCAGGACACCTTCTACTTCAGCCGTTGGTTTTGAGGCGGCTACGGTGGCGCTATCGGAGGCACCCGACTCAATCCACCATTTCATGAGAGCCAGTTCCTCTTTGGTGACTTGGGGTTCATCGCTAGGAGGCATGTGCTCGTCGTCATCGGTCGCCAGATTGATGCGCACCAGTAGCAGACTGTCCTTGGTGTTTTTGGGGATCACCGTCGTGGCACCTTCACCGCCACCTTTCATAATGGACGCAAAATCATGGAGCTGAAGCTTGCCTTTCTTTTTCTCCAAACCGTGGCATGCGACGCATTTGGCTTCCATGATGGGAGCGATGACATCTCGATAAACCACAGCCTTTGCCGCGAGTGCTGGATCCAATTTACCACCGGCAGGAGCCGCAGCGCCTGCCGGTGCGGGTTTTGCAGCTGTTGCTTCAACTTTGGCAGGCGCCGCTGGAGCTGGCTTGGCCGCAACGACAGCGACAGGCTTGGCATCATCTTCTGCGCTCCAACCATTGTTGATGTGAGCTCCAGGCAGCTTGGAACGAAGCTGAGCGACACCGGCTTTGGTGACTCCACTCTGCCATAGATACAGCGACTTCAATTTGCTGAGCCCAGCGATTTTGGACAGCCCTGCGTCAGTCACCTTGGTGTTGTAAAGGTTCAGGTATTCAAGACTGGTCAGGCCCTTTAGGTGATCCAAGCCCGCATCCGTGATGCCTGTGCCTTCGAGGTGAAGTTCCGTCAGGTTTTTCATGGCAGCGACGGCCTTGAGTCCTGCATCCGTGACCTTCGTTCGAGCAAGATCCAGCGAGCTAATTTTTTCAGCAATCGCTCCTAGAGGAGCTAGGCCTGTATCGTTGAATTCCTTGGCCACATTGAGCGCAGTGAAACGATACGTTTTACCATCCGCCGCCACAGGCATCAGAGAAGCACCGGTGGCATTGACTTGATCCATGGCGGCTTTGAGGGCTGGATCAGCCGCAGGCTGGTCGGCTGCCTGGAGACTGAGCGCTAGCAGGGTGAGTAGGAGGGCGGGTTTCATGTGAAGGGAATCTTGAAAAATGGGAGTGGTCTGGGAACAAGTGTCTCGTGGCTAGGATTTGGACTGAAAATCAAACGTTCCAACGACGAGCCCGTTTTTGACAGGAAGAAATTCGTTAGTTTGACAGAGCTTCTTTCGCTTCAGGTGGAAACTGTGCCTCACTGATTTTTTGCGTGGCACTCGCACCCGCCTGCACCCAGTAACGCAACAAAGCGAATTCTGCTGGAGTAAGCTGCTCTTTGCCATCAGGCGGCATGTGTTCATCATCATCCACAGGCAGGGCAATCCGTTGAATACTCAGGCTTTCATCAGGCTTACCAGCGACAAAGTTTCTGCCATTTTCGCCGCCCTGCATCGCCATTTCATAGGTATCCAGCCGGAGATCGCCTTTGGATTTGTCCTCATTGTGGCATTTGTTGCACTTGGCTTCAAAGATCGGTAAAATCAGATCCCGAAACACGAGTTTCTCAGTCGTCATCGATGGCGCAGGCGAGGGTGTATTTGATGCGGGCATCGGCGTGGTTGTAGTTGGTGCCGGAGCCCTTGGCGCAGGAGCATTCACCACGGCGGGAGCAGGCGTAGGCGCGACCACCGGTGCGGGCTCGGGTGTTTTAGCTTTGGGTTTCTCGACAAACTCCAGCATCCATTTTTCCACAGAGATCATCTGCCCCTTGATGGGCTCAGGCGCATGTTCCGTCAAAAATTTGCTTCCATGGCTCATGTTACCGCCAAAGTGAGCCCCCAAGCTCATGATGCCAAAGCTGCCAAAAAACACGGCTCGGTAAGCGTGCATCACCTCGCGATTCCCCTGACCCATGGCATAGATGCGGATGACCAAAGAGGAAAGGACACCGGCTGTGCCGATCAACGCGAGAGTTTGATGCAGTGAAAAGTTACCGCCCTCATACCCGCCCTCACGAGAAAGCATGATGCCTGCAATGACGGCGAGCACGGAACCAGCGGCCCCAACCCACAAAGTGAGAAGGGCGGCCATGCCAAACTGCTCCTCACCGCGACGGGTAAAGCAGATTAGCTCCATCAAACACAGCACCATCAAGGCCCCCACCGGCAGATGCAGAAGGATGGGATGAAAACGACCAATGAACAAAACACCGCTGGTAGCCTCTGCCGTCGGTGATTCATAGAGCGGTGGAAAAATCACGAGCCCCAAGACAAAGCCGATGATCAACAACAGTGTCGCCGCCCAGGCCAGGCGCGAGGTTCGAGGTGCTTCGAGATTTTGAGGTTGGTAGGACATGAGAGGTGGAGGTTGGAAGGCTCAAGTTTTTCATCAACCCTGAACCACGCTAAAACAACGCTGTTGTAGTGTAAAATCGTTCATCAAGACCATGCCAGATCATGCTGAATGCATGTCGGATCACCCTAAAAACGGGCTTCCCAACAACATCGTCCATATTCGAAGCAATGATCGCACAGTCTTTGCCAGTCGGGTCTTAGACCGTTGGTATGAAAGTCGCTAAGGATGAAAGGTCATGAATTCACCCTCACTTTCTCTTGATGATCGCCTCGGAGGCGCTGCGGCTATCCCGCCGCCTCGATCACTTCCTCCTGCTCTTGGTGTGCGTCGAGGCTATCTAAAACTTCGCATGTTAATAGCACCAACACCCCCGTCGCATCAGGTTGAGCCAGTGCGGCTTTCCCGAGGTCGGCGGCTTCGCGGTGGTTGCCTTGCTCGAAGAGCTCTCTCAACTGTGCAAGGGATTCGGCGGCGGTTTGGGCGTGGCTGAAGGTGGGGAGAAGCACGGCAAGGAGGAGGGCGGGGTGCCAGGGGAGATTTGTCATGGCCACGGAGGTGGGTTTACCAGAAAGCAGGACGGGAGACAAGTTGCAGGCTTGGGACGTTCGTTGATTTGTCAGAAAACCAGTCCAGATGAGAAATCATAAAAAATCATGAAACTGTAACATGAGACTGGCGTTTCAGGGGGCGCGCAAGGAATTGGATTCTGCCAATAACCCCAGGCACAAACCAAACAAACAAAACGACCTATATCATGAAAGCGATCACCACGATCCTCTCCGTTCTGGCCCTGGCCAGCTTTGTCAATGCAGCCGAAGGCGACGCCAAGAAGGAAAAGCCAAAGATGGACCCAGCCAAGGCCTTCGCCAAGATGGACTCCA
>CANHTV010000387.1 GCA_947463285.1 Verrucomicrobiaceae bacterium
GGGTCCCAGGCGACGGCGGTTTCCATGTGCTTGATGGCTTGTGGTGCATCACGCCGGGCAAAGTAAAACTGCCCAAGCTGCATCTGGCCGCTGGGTTGGTCAGCATTCAGGCGCAGCATGTGCTGCATGTCCTGCGCGGCAGGTGAATCCAGAGGCACACTGTCACGCAGAGCCCAGGCTGCGGTCACACGCACACTGCGCACGGGATCGTTTAGCAAGGCCTCCATGCCACTGCGGATGCCGGGAGCTTGCAGCATCGGCTCCAGACTGCGGGCGGCGGACTGACGCACCAGCGGGTGCTCATGCTGGAGCTGATTCCTCAGAGCTTCCGTGACAGGTGGCTGGTCCACCCAGCGATCCAGCACGAGACTGGCGCTGGCTTTCCAATGCGGCATTTCATCGCTCTCCAGCAGGGAGATCAGGCCGTCCCTGGCGCTGGCGTCACCCTGACGAGCTTTGGCGATGAGTGTGGCCCGAGTGCGGGTTTTGCGATTCATCTTATCTCCCCACCATTTTTCGGAGGCCGTGAGTGCCCAGTCGGTGTCTTTGTCGGTGTGGCATTTGTTGCAGGCATTGGGGATGCCGAACTGCTTCGTCAGCAGTGGGTCAGGAATGGTAAAGCCGTGATCATGGCGCGGATGCCGCTGCATGTAGGTGGTCTGCGGCATGTGGCAGTTGATGCATTCATTGCCCGTGCTGGCTGGCTGATGAAAGCTGTGCATCTCCGGTAAAATCACGGGTGCCTTGGGAAAGCCGCCCGCTGTGTGGCATCTCATGCAGAGCTGATTGCCAGGCAGGATGGTCTTCATGCTGTGCATGTCATGGCAGTCCATGCAGCGCACCCCGGCGTGATACATGCGGCTGCTGAGAAAGCTGGCGAACTCGTAGTTCTCATCACGGATTTGTCCGTCAGCATGATAGATGTCGCTGCCGTCGGTGATGGTCAGCAGGTAGTGATCCCAAAAGGAATCGCCGGGCACAAAGTCACCGGTGATCTCGCCGCGTCTGGCATGACAGCCCGCGCAGTTGTCGATGTGCTGATCTCGGCTCCAGGCCACCAGCGTCGGGTCTTTTTCAGCGCTGCCGCGATGTTGTCTCTGCCAGTCATCGTGAGGTTTCATGGGGCCGTGGCAGGACTCGCAGCTCACCGTCATCTCCGCCATCCGGGTCTGGTAGGTGTCGCTTTCCAGATCGTAGTTTTTGCGGACACGCGTGTTGTGGCAGCTCGCGCACATTTGATTCCAGATCATGCCTCGCCCGGTCCAGTGGCCCCACTCGCCCGGCTGGCGATCCTCGTTGCCATAGACGTTGAACCACTCGCGCAGTTTGGGATCAAAACAGGCCTCCATGGCATGAAGCGCACCGCGTGGACCTGCCACGAGAAATTGCCGCAGCGGATCGTGCCCGATGACGCGCTCCACTGGATAAACCTCACGCTTGTGGTCAAAACCCAGCGCGGTGATTTCATAGCGACCGTCCTTCTTCGCGGCTTCCGTCGTCTGTGCCCCGTGTGTAAAACTCTGCGCTGGCTGGAAGCCCGCTAAATCCAGGTCATCTTTGGGAGCCCTCTCCGCCAGCCCATGATGGGAGCTCTGCCATTTTTCAAACTCGGCGGCATGGCATTCCTGACAGGATTTCGAGCCTGCATACTGAGCAAAGGTGGCCTTCTCATCCGGCATGACAAAGGCTTCCAGCTTTTTCGGGGTTGGCATTGCCACAGGCACCGCCGTGTAGCTCGGCGCAGGCCACAGCGCCCATGCGATGAGGCCGATCACCCCCACGAGCAGGCCCACCAGCACGAGACCCGCCTTCGGATTCGCGGCGGGTGTAGGTGCTGGGGCAGGGGATTTCTTCATGCGGGATGATTACGCGGCAAAGCGGAAGTGCGTCAACGAATGAGCCTGCCACTTCTTGTTTCTTTTTAAACCCTGACTTCGCGCTTGGAAGACACGGGTTCTCCGTGTCTCATGCCACAGAACGTATGGTCGAGCGCCGGAAATACCTGAACTACACCACGCCCTGGGGCGTCGGTTTGTCGAACATCGCGAAGTCGGGCTGGTCTTCATTTCTGATTCATGAAAGCGGCTATCAAGCAGCGCTGGAGGACTGGAACCATGAAGGCGTGGACAGTCCCTTTTGGCGACTCTATCACAACCCCAAACCTGGCTGCCAGATCCGCTTTCAAAACGAGCCCATTGACCTGCATCCAGGCTGTCTCGTGCTCATCCCGGCAAACACCATTTTCGACTGCTGCGGACCGGTGCCTGCCCGTCATTTCTGGCTGCATTTTACAGTGACTCGCCTCGTCGGAAAAGTCGCCGAGGTGCCGGTGGTCCTGCCTGTTTCAGGGCTGCTGAAGGCGATGCTTGAAGCCGTCATCAGCACGCATCAGGCGTCTGCCAGTGAGCTGCGAGACCATCGTCTTCAGCATCAGAGTGCCGCACTTCTGCACGCAGCCTTTGCGGAGTGGGCCTTGCCGCCAGCACCGGCCATGCCGGAAAGACTGCTGGAGGTGCTTTCCCTCATCCAGCGGGCACCGCACACGGATCTCTCGAATGCCTTTCTTGCCGAGCGTGCGGGCATGAGCTTGGAGCGCTTCATCCGCGTCTTTCGCGAGCATGCCGGCATCACGCCAGCGGCTTATGTGCTGAGCACGAGGCTGCGTCTGGCGGGTGAGTCACTGGCGCTATCTGATAAAACGATTGATCAGATCGCGGTCGAAAACGGCTTCCCCAATCGACATTACTTCACCCGCATGTTTGCCCGGCAGTTTGGCTGTGGGCCGGCCGAGTTTCGGGCTCGTCAGCATCGCCGTCGCGGCAGATGACGCAGGTCAGGCGATGATTTCTTTGGCCACCGTGCCATAGACATCCGTCAGTCGGAAATCGCGTCCGGCGTAGCGATAGGTCAGTCGCTCATGGTCCAGCCCCATCAGGGCAAGTACGGTGGCGTGCCAGTCGTGGATATGCATTTTGTTATGCACCGCCTCATAGCCGTAGTCGTCCGTCAGGCCGTAGTTCATGCCACCTCTGACGCCGCCTCCGGCCATCCACATGGTGAAACCCTTGTTGTTGTGATCACGGCCATCATCCCCCTGGCTGTGTGGTGTACGGCCAAATTCGCCGCCCCAGATGACGAGTGTGTCCTTCAGTAGCCCCCGTTTTTTCAGGTCCTGCAAAAGCCCTGCCACGGGTTTGTCGATGGCGTTGGCGTTGCGTTCCAGCTGGGCTTTCAGATTGAAATGCTGATCCCAGTTGCCATGGGTGATCTCGATAAATCGCACGCCTTTCTCCACCAGCTTGCGTGCCATCAGGCACTGCTTACCAAAGGTGTCTGTCTCCTCATCGCCGATGCCATAGAGCACTTTGGTGGCGGCGGATTCCTGGGTGAGATCCAGCACCTGCGGAACCTCGGCCTGCATTCGAAAAGCCAGCTCGTAGGATTGGATCACACCCTCCACCTCCGCGTTGACGCCGCTGTCCTGATCCAGTCTCGATTGGTTCATGGACTGCACCAGATCGAGCTGTGCCCGCTGTGCCTCGGTCGTGTAACGGCTGTTTTTGATGTTGGCGATGCTGGCCTGCTCGTTGCGGGCGAATCGTTGCGCAAAAGCTCCACCACCGGGCAGTGCATTGCCTCCGAGTTTTGTGCCCTGATAGATCGCTGGCAGAAAGGCGCTGCCATAACTGCGGGTGGCATTGCCAGGTGGATTGATGGTGATGAAGCCCGGCAGGTTTTCATTCGCTGTACCCAATCCGTAGAGTGCCCAGGCTCCCAGCGAAGGTCTGACAAACTGTGTCGTTCCCGTGTGCAGCTGCGTGAAGGCCTGAGGATGCGCAGGCAGATCCGTGGTCATGGAATTGATCACGCAGAGCTCATCTGCTTGCTTGGCCAGATGCGGTAGAAGCTCGGACATCCACAGCCCGCTCCTTCCCTGTTGACTGAATTTCCAGGGCGACTTCATCAGCTTCGCCTGTCCATTGCGGCCTGCGATTGATGGAGCGTTCTTGCCGCTGTCGGCGATGAGCTTGGGCTTGTAATCCAGCAGATCCACATGCGATGGAGCACCCTGCATGCACAGGAAAATCACGCGCTTGGCCTTCGCGGCGAAGTGCGGCGGCTTA
>CANHTV010000388.1 GCA_947463285.1 Verrucomicrobiaceae bacterium
CTCAGCGTGCTGAAGGTCACGCCTGATCCAGGCGTCATCGAGGTGAACATGCATCCTGTGAAGACCTGGAGTGAACTCGTTCACAATACCAAGACGCTCTATGAAGAGGCCCGCCTCACCCGTCTCGGCACGGAGAAATTCATGGTCGATGGTCGCCACACCGGCACCGGAGGAGGTAATCACATCGTCTTTGGTGGCGAGCGGCCCAAAGACTCGCCGCTGCTTCGTCGTCCCGACCTTCTCCGCAGCCTGCTGGGCTACTGGCACAATCACCCGAGCCTCAGCTACCTCTTCAGCGGTCTTTTCATCGGGCCGACGAGCCAGTCCCCACGCATTGATGAAGCCCGCAACGATGCCGTTTTTGAGATCGAGCTGGCTTTTAACGAACTCAATCGCTACACCGCCGAGAAAGGTCACGCGCCACCTTGGCTGGTGGATCGGCTTTTCCGCAATCTCCTCGCGGACGCCTCTGGGAACACTCACCGCACCGAGTTCTCCATCGACAAGCTCTTTGATCCCGGCAGCAGCAGCGGACGTCTCGGGCTCGTCGAGCTGCGCTCCTTTGAAATGCCGCCTCATGCCGAGATGAGCCTCGCTCAGCATCTGCTGGTACGTGCCGCCATCGCCCGCTTCTGGCAGCAGCCGTATGAGGAAAAACTCGTCCGCTGGGGCACGGAGCTGCACGACCGCTTCCTCATGCCGCACTTCGTCTGGGATGACTTCACGGATGTGCTCGCAGACATGAAGGAGTTCGGTTACGACATCAAACCCGAGTGGTTCAAGCCGCACTTCGAGTTCAAGTTCCCCGCCATCGGCCAGATCAATCAGCGCGGCATCAATCTGGAGATCCGTACCGCCTTGGAGCCCTGGCATGTGCTCGGGGAGGAAGGTGGAGCCGCAGGCACCGTGCGCTATGTCGATAGCAGCCTGGAGCGTGTCCAGGTGAAGACCTCCGGCCTCGTCGGTGGGCGCTATATTGTGACCTGCAATGGTCGCGAAGTGCCGCTGCACCATACCGGCACCGTCGGCGAATATGTCTCCAGCGTGAGATACCGTGCCTGGCAGCCACCGAACTGCCTGCAACCCACCATCGGCGTGCACAGCCCGCTGGTGTTCGACATCGTGGATACCTGGAACAAGCGCAGCCTCGGCGGCTGCACCTGCCATGTCGCCCATCCTGGAGGCCGCAGCTACGACACCTTCCCTGTGAACAGCTATGAAGCAGAAAGTCGCCGCCTCGGGCGCTTCTTCCCCACGGGTCACACACCTGGCAAGATAACGCCGATCAAGCTCCCGATCATGCCTGAATTCCCGCTCACCCTGGATCTGCGTTTCGGTTGAGTGGGTGGAGAAAGGTCACGCTGCAAAACCTGAAGCCTCCCCCAGTGATTGCTGAATGAATCTTGGCCAGATCAGACGTTTGATCTGGCCCTCATGAACCGTCGCCATTTCATCCAATCTCTCGCCGCCCTCGCTGCTGCACCCGCCTGCGCGGCTGACACCGCCTGGAAGCTCAACTACATGCTCGCCTCCAGCATGTATGGCAATCTGTCGCTTGCTGAGATTTTGCCCGAGGTAAAAAAGACTGGCGCTACCGGCATCGAACTCTGGCCAAAAAAGCACGGCACCCAGCGCGAGGAGCTCGACGCCATCGGACATGAAAAATTCGTCGCCATGTTGAAGGAATCTGGCGTCAGCTTTGGTGGCACCACGCGCTACGACCTCGGCCCCTTCAAGCTCACGGAGGAAATCAGCGTCGTGAATAAACTGGGCGGGAACTTCATCGTCACCGGTGGGGCAGGGGAGTACAAAGTCAGCCCAGAGCAGCTCAAGCTGAACGTCAAAGACTTCGTCGAAAAGATGAAGCCTCACGCCGAAGTGGCTGCGAAGAACGGCGTCGTTATCGCCATTGAAAACCACATCAACAACCTCATCGACACACCGGACTCACTGCTCTGGCTGGCCGACTATGTTCGTGATGTCGCGGGCCTTGGCATCGCCCTGGCGCCGTATCATTTGCCGCAGGATACCGCTCAGCTCAGCTCACTCATCCGCCATTGTGACCGAAAGCTGACCCTGTTTTATGCCTGGGAGCATGGACAAGGCTGCATGAAGCCGATGCCGAAAGCTGAAGAACTCCAGCAAATGCCCGGACGAGGGCCTCTGGATTGGAAGCCCCTGCTCACGGCCTTGAGAGACATCAAGTTCACCGGCCCCACCGAGATCTTCATGCACCCAACCCCACGCGGCATCCCCATCCTCCCCACCGCTGCGGAAACCACCGCCGAGATCATCCGCGCCAAGCAGCACTTAGACAGCCTGATCGCTTAAACTCTTGCCCATCGTCTTGGCAAAAAGTGAATGCGGCTAGGGGGCAAGAGTTCCAGCACCACATTCTTGATAGGAGAGACTTAAGATCACTCCCCCTCACCCAGCAGGCGGACTTTTCGTTCGACGAGAGGCAACCAAATGCTGACGCGGGTGCCCAGGCCGGCGCGGGATTCGATGTCGATCTCACCGCCGTGCTCGCGGATGATGCGGCGGACGATGAGCAGTCCAAGTCCTGTGCCTGTAGCGCGGGTGGTGGAAAAGGGCTGGAACAGCTTGCCCATCTGCTCCGGTGAGATGCCCTTACCTGTATCTTCAAAGCTCAGCCTCACTTCAAAGTCCGTGTAGCTGCCGCTGACGGTGAGTGTGCCGCCTTTGGGCATGGCCTGACAGGCATTGCGGATCAGGTTGTAGATGGCCTGCTTCATCTGATCCGCATCCAGTGGCATGATGGGCAGATCTGTTCGCAGGTCGGTCTTCACTTTCACTTTCGCCTGGTCCAGCTCGGGCTTCAAAAAGCGCAGGCTTTCCTGGAGGAGGTCGCTGATCTGGGTGCGCTGAAACTGAGGCTTGCTCGGGCGGATGGCGGCTAAAAACTGGCTGATGATGGTGTCCATCCTCTTGATCTCACCCGTGGCGATGTCGAGATGCTCATGCAGCTTCTCACCGGGCTTGCCCATTTTTTTCAAGCGTCGCTCCAGCAGTTGCAAGTGGATCGTCAGGGAGTTCAGTGGATTGCCCAGCTCATGAGCCACGCCTGCGGCGAGCAGTGTGAAGGCGTTCAGCCGTTCGCTTTCGATCTGCTCTTCGGTGCGCTTGCGGGTCTCGGTCACATCGCGGATCAGCATGACGAAACCAAGCGGTTGTTCGTCGTCGATGCTGGTGATGTAGAAGTTGAGGAAACGGTTTTCAGGATAAAAAATCTCCATGTCACGGCTCACCACCGCACCTGGCTTGAGCAGTTCATTCCAATCCAGGCCGCGCATTCCCTGGGTAAGTTTTTGGCCGATGACCTGTTCTTTTTGAAAGCCAAAGAACTGGCAGGCGGCTCCATTGACGTAAGTCACCGCACCTTCAGGATCGAGCAGAATCACGCCTTCCTGAAGCGCCTGGAAGGTCTTTTCCAGGAATCCTTTTTCTTTGATCAATTCGAGCACGACACTCTGAATTTCACCTGGTTCCAGGCGGTCCATGCGTTTCAGCAGCTTGTCGATAAAGGCAGATCTCATGGGGGTGGTGGGGGAATATTGACGTAAGATGGTTAGAGGCCAGCTGATCGCCTTTGCCGCGCAGCTTCAAAGAGCATTACCGCTCCTGCGGTAGCGACGTTGAGGGACTCGACCTCATTGGTCATGGGGATTTTGAGGCGCTGATCACAGTGAGACATCAGCTTTTCATCGACGCCATTGCCCTCATTGCCCAGCAGTAGCAGGGTGGGCTGGCTCCAGTCGTAGTCGGTGTAGTCCACCTCACCTTCACCTGCGGCCGCGACGATTTGCAGGGAATACATGTCGCGTGCCGCGATGAGCGTGGCTGGCTCGACATGAGTGATCACGGGCAGCCGAAAGGCCGAGCCCATGGAGCTGCGCAGCACCTTGGGCGAAAAAACATCCACACTGCCACCGAGCGCGATGATGCCACTGACGCCTGCCGCCTCTGCGGTGCGGATGAGTGTGCCCATGTTTCCAGGATCTTGAATGCGGTCCAGCGCGAGGAACAGGCTGCCTGATCTGCCAAACAAGTCGTCGAGTGAAAACGGTGGCCGTGAGGCGATGAGGATGAC
>CANHTV010000389.1 GCA_947463285.1 Verrucomicrobiaceae bacterium
CGGCCTCCAGCAAAGCCAGCCGGATCTCGCGGAGCGCGTCGGCGATGTTGGATTCGCTGATTTTGCCAAGGCCGCGCAGCTTGCGGAAGGTATCTTCGAGTTTGTCAGTAAGCAGGGAGAACATGAGAAAAATGGGGCTCAGTTGTCACTGCATGCAGGGCACTCTGCAAGGGGATGATTGCACGGTGTGTCACGGTGGCTCAGGCAGGGCTTTCTTTAGGTCTGTGTGCTAGGTGGATGTTCCGCTTGATCAGGACATGAATCATCGCCTATAGCGTCTTTCCTTTTACTCTTTATGCATTTTGCCATCTCTGGTTCTCACCGTGCTTTTTTGGGCGTTTCTCTGCCGCTCATCGTGGTGCTGTCACTGGGCTTGGCCATCGGCTGGCGCTGGCATTTTAAGCAGATTGAAAACCGCCGTGCGATGATCGCGATGGCCGCAGAGGCCGAGGCGAAACGGAAGAGCCAGGCGCGGCCCGTGAATGCCCAGCGCGTGCAGGTAATGACTGAGCGTGAGCCTGAGCGACCCTCCATCCTGCTCGCTGATGAGCGCCCGCAACGCTACGAGGAGACCGCTGCCACGGTGCCGATGCCGGTGGACATCGAGGCTCTGCCTTTGCTGAATGCCGAAAGCCTCTTCCGTGAGGGGGAACTCTGCATCCAAAAGTACCTGGATGCACCGACTTGGCGGGACCGGCTGCTCTACGTTTACGAGCCGGACCGTATGCGGCGGCTGATGGAGGATTTTTATGAGACCCAAAATGCAGTCGATCCTTTGATCGGCGCGCCCATGGACAAAGGCCGCTACCGCATCAATGACACAGAGGTTTTGATCTTCAGCTATCGCAGTCCGCGTGCCCAGGGGAAGCTGGAAGTCGCCCTGCGCAAGAACGATGCCGGACAGTGGGTGATCGACTGGGAAAGCTTCGTGGCCTACAGTGAGCGTTCTTTTTCTGCCCTCAAGCAGGAGAAACCTCTTCGGCCTGTGCTGATGCGCGGAATGGCGAAGATCGACGACTACTACAACTACGAGTTTAGTGACTCGAAGGCTTATCTGTCACTGAAGCTGGAGTCACCTGAGGGCGATGAAGCGGTTCACGCCTTTTGCCGTCGTGATAGTGAGATGGGACGCTGGCTGATCAATGATCTGGGAGCTGACGCCGCTTCATCGCTGACGAAAGGCTACTCCCTCTGGGTCGCCTTTCCCAAAGACGCTCAGTCAAACCGCTGCCTGAATCTGGTCCAGATCGCAGCGGGTCGATGGTTGAGTGTGGTGCCGAGACAATGAGATGCTCGGGGCAGGGGATTAGCCGATCTTTTCCGAGCCGAAGTAGGCACGCAATGCCTCTGGAATGACGATGCTACCATCTGCCTGCTGATAGGTCTCCACAAGGGCCACGAAAAGGCGTGCGAGGGCGGTGCCTGAGCCGTTCAGCGTGTGGCAGAAACGGTTTTTACCATCTTCTGCTTTGTAGCGCAGGTTCATGCGACGGGCCTGATAGTCGCCGAAGCTGGAGCAGCTGGAGACTTCCAGATAGGTGCCCTGGCCGGGTGCCCAGACTTCGATGTCATAGGTCTTAGCGGAACCAAAGCCGATGTCGCCTGTGCAGAGCTCGATGACACGATAATGCAGCCCGAGGGTTTGCAGCACCTTTTCAGCATTGGCCGTCAGCTTTTCCAGCTCGTCCATGCTGGACTCAGGCGTGGTGATCTTGACCAGCTCGACCTTGTCAAACTGATGCATGCGGATCAGGCCGCGTGTGCCGAGGCCCGCGCTGCCTGCCTCACGGCGGAAACAGGGTGTGTAGGCCGCATAGCAGATGGGGAGCTGCTCCAGTCTGAGGATTTCCTCGCGGTGCAGGTTGGTGACGGGAACTTCAGCGGTCGGGATGAGGTAAAGATCATCTTCTGGGCTGTGATACACTTGGTCACCAAATTTGGGCAGCTGACCGGTGCCGACAAGGCACTCCGGACGCACCAAGTGGGGCGTATTGACTTCGGTGTAGCCGTGCTGGGTGCTGTGCAGATCCAGTAGGAAATTGATCAATGCACGCTCCAGGCGGGCTCCGGGCCCCCGATAAACGACGAAGGCACTGCCGGTGATCTTTACGCCAGCTTCGAAGTCCAGCATCCCAAGTGAGGTGCCGAGGATGGTGTGATCCTTTGGCTGGAAGTCGTATTCGGGCTTGCTGCCCCAGGTGCGGACCTCGGGGTTTTCCTCAGCGCTGTGGCCCACGGGGCAGGCTTCGTGCGGCAGATTGGGAATGCTGAGCAGGAGATCTTTCTGGCGCATATCAGCACTGTCGGCATCCAGTCCGATCTGCTCGATACGCTCGTTGATGCTGCGGACCTCGGTCTCGATGGTGCTGGTGTCCTGGCCATTCTTTTTGGCGATGCCGATTTCCTTGCTGATGCGGTTGCGGTCGCCCTGGAGCTTTTGGCGCTCAGTTTCAGCCGTGCGGCGTGCGGTGTCGATGGAGACGAGTTCATCCACCATGGAGGCGTGATCGCCGCCACGATTGGCGAGGCGTTGTTTGATCAGGTCTGGGTTCTCACGGATGAGGCGGATGTCGAGCATAGGGCGCGGAGGCTAGGACGGGATGTGAAATTGGCAAGAAGCTGTTGCAGGTCTTGCTCAGACTTTTCTGAGGCGCGCAGGCCGCTAAAACACGGCTTTGCGATGCATGAGGAAATTTTCCAGCATCAGGAAGAGCAGCGCTCCCCAAAGCAGCAGGGCTGGCCAGTCGCTGATGCCTGCGGTGGCGACAATGGCTGGTGGCGATGTTTTTTCAGTCAGGCTGGCTGTGGTTTCAAGCCTTGGCAGGTCGGTTTCTTCAGCAGATGCCAGCAGGCTGATGCCACTTTTCTCAGCTGACTGCCATCGTCCGATGCGCTGGAGGGAAAGCAGGCCATTACTGGCTTCGTCACTGGATTCGATCCACTGCTGGCCATTCCATTCCGTCCATTGGATGAGTCCCTTTTCGGCGATGAGATCACCGGTGTGGAGGGGCTTTAATCCATCCAGAGCTTCATGATTTTCCGAGCACCAATAAAGCGCGTTCCCCAGCAGCAGCGGAAAGGCGGGTAAAAGCGCCAGTTGCTCAGAACGCGCTGGTGAAAAAGCGCTGATGACGACGCGCTGACCTTGGATTTCACCCGCTGCCAGCACGGGCTCGGTGCCAGCCATCCAGAGTGGTTCCAGAGCGGTTCCAGGATCTAAAATGCTCGTCTGAGTGATGGCGAGACGGCTCGTATTCACTCTGAAGAGCAGCGGATGATCATCGGCGACACTGCGCACGCTGTCATGCGGCAGGCCGGGCTCCTGCAAGCGGCGGAGTTGCACCGGCCCACGGCTCACTGGCGGGTTCAGAGCGATGATAGGTCGCTCGGCAGGCCATTCTTCAGGCAGCCAGTTTTCAAAAACATACACGTCAGGTTTGATCTTCAGCGGCCATGACTCAGGGCTGCCCTTCAGCATCTCGATACGACCGCTTTCGATCATGGAGCTCAGCGCCAGTTCGGTGAAAGGATCAGCTTTTTCCGCCACCCAGGCGACGACGAGTGGACGTGTCTGTGGCAGCATGGCAGCAACGGCATTGTCCAACCCGAGACTGTCGCCTTCGGACTTGAGCAAAAGCTCCAATTTTTGTCCACGCACGCCTTCCAGGGGCAAAAGCAGAGCGGTGGATTTCCCTGGCTCGAGTTCCAGTTCGCGCAGTTGGGACAGACGGCCCGCCAGCGTAACTTCGAGGGTCGCTGTGACTTTCTGGCTGTTGGTTTTGGCAGCACTGATCTGGACAAAGGCCTCGTAACGATCTCTCGCCAGCGGAGCCTGACGAATCTGAAAGCCGGTGATGCCTATGTTTTGCGTGCTTTCCAGAGCGCTGTCTTTAAAGCTATAGGCTAGGCCTTCGACGTTTTCGAGCGCATGGTCGCCGCCGTGCCAGATTTGAGTGTGAGCCTCCAGATCTGCCATGCGACGGGCAACAGCGAGAGCGGCTTCCGGCTTTGCCGCTACCGGGGCGACTTGGATTTCTGCGAGCAGCCGCAGGCATTCACGACGGTTCCGACTGCGGGAAAGCAGCACCTGCGGTTTCGCATCGAAAGC
>CANHTV010000390.1 GCA_947463285.1 Verrucomicrobiaceae bacterium
TGGCCTCCCTCCCATCGACAATCAGACCATGGGACAATCAGACAATCAGATGCGCAAAGCCTCAGGCTCATTGTCTCCCCATCCGATTGTCTCATTGTCTTCATACGAGTCCCTCGTGGACCAGCTCCTCGCCTCAAAACATTACGGCGAAAAATGGGCCCGCCACTGGTTGGACATCGTCCGCTTCGCCGATTCTAACGGCTTCGAAACCAACCACGAACGTCCTCACGCCTGGCGCTACCGCGATTACGTTATCGACGCCTTCAACGCCAACAAACCCTACGATCGCTTTATGTTCGAGCAGATCGCCGGCGACACCTGCGGCGCGGATGTGGCCACCGGCTTCATCGTCGGTGGGCCGATGGATCGCGTGAAGGGCCAGGACAAAAATTTGCAGCTCATGCAGCGCGCGGACGAACTCTCCGACATGGTGAACACTGCTGGCACCACCTTCCTCGCCACCACGATGATCTGCGCGAAGTGCCACAACCACAAGTTTGATCCCGTCACGCAAACCGACTTCTACGCCATGCAGGCCATCTTCTCCGGCGTGCAGCACGGCGACCGGCCGATCCAAGACGCCGGCTATGCCGATCAGGAGAAAAAAGCCAACGAACTGCGTCGCCAGCTCGCGCCGCTCACCACGAAGCTCGCGGAGTATCAACCCAAGGCCGTGCTCGGCCGTCGCGTGACCCTCGGCGAGGAAGATGCCACCTTTTTAAAGACACCCAAAGGCGTCAGAGCCACTGACTACGATCCCGGCACCGAGCCGGGCCAGCTCAGCGATCCCGGTGATGCGGATCGCTTTCCCAACATTGGCGAGAGCTACCGCTACTTCGATGAAGCACCCGGCACCGATTGCGTCGCGTGGACACCGAAACGCACCGGCAAGCATCGCATTTGGGTGAGCTGGGGCGTGTGGACCACGCATTCGCCGGATGCACGCTTCCTTCTCGAAACCAACGGCAAGAAAACCGAAATCAGCACCATCAATCAACGCCAGTTCGCCGATGGCAAACCCGCCATCGCGGGCAAGAAACGCTGGAGCGGCCTCAAGAGCCTCGGCGAGCATGAACTCGCCGCAAATAGCCGCATCCTCCTCCGCATGGGCAGCACCAGCGCTCCGATGGCTGCCGATGTCATCCTTCTCGAAGAACTGCCCACACCTTCCGAAAAGCTGCACATCCGCCCACCCGTCACTCATGCTGCGAACACCGATCTTTTCGCTCCCACACCCGCGAAACACGTTCGCTTCATCATCGACGACTGTTCCAGCGGACAAGCCTGCATCGACGAACTCGAAATTTTTGGCTACAGCGGCGAAAACCTCGCTTTGAAGGTCAAAACGACCTCCGGTGGCGATTTCGGCCCGTCGCCGATTCACAAGCTCGAGCACATCAACGACGGCAAATACGGCAACAGCCGCAGTTGGATCGCCAAAGAGAAAAAAGGCTGGGTGCAGTTCGAGCTCGTGCAGCCGCAGGATATCAGCCGCGTCGTCTGGAGCCGCGATCGCAGCATCGGTGGCAAAGTTTTTGAAGACCGCCTCGCTTGCAACTACCGCATCGAGGTTTCATCCGATGGCAAGGCCTGGAAGGCAGTCGCCTCCTCGGCGGATCGCCTCAGCATCCGATTCAACAAGAGGATCAAGACCATCCCATCGTCCACGAATGCTCCCGCCGAGCTTTTGGCGAAAGTGAACGACCTGCAAAAGCAACTCTCCACCATCGCCGAGCCGCCGCTGGCCTACGCGGGCACCTTCAAGCAGCCCGAGCCCACACATCGCCTCCATCGCGGCGATCACATGAACCCGCGCGAAGTGGTCGCGCCCGATGCGCTCTCGGTCTTCAAAGAGAAGCTCGGCAGCCTCAACCTCCCGCCCGATGCTCCCGAGCAGCAGCGCCGTCTCGCCTTCGCGAAATGGCTCACCGATCCACGCAACCCGCTGCCCGCCCGCATCATGGTGAACCGCATCTGGCATTACATCTTCGGCACCGGCCTCGTCGCGACTCCGAGCGACTTCGGCCACATGGGCTTCAAGCCCACGCACCCCGAGCTGCTCGACTGGCTCGCGAATGAGTTCATCCAAAGCGGCTGGAGTGTGAAGCACATTCAGCGGCTCATTCTGACATCGAAGACCTTTCAGCAGGCGAGCAGACAATCAGACCATCAGACAAGGAGACAAACAGAAGGGGAGAATTCGCCTGGAGGTAAACTCTCCCTGTCTCCCCCTCTCCCTGTCTCATTGTCTTCCCGCGCCAACTCGATCGACTCCGCCAACACTCTGCTCTGGCGCTTCTCCCCACGCCGTCTCGATTCCGAAATGATCCGCGACAGCATCCTCGCCGTTACTGGCAATCTCGATCTCACCCCCGGCGGCCCCGGCTTCATGCTCTACGAGCCGAACGCCAACTACGCCCGCAACTGGATCGCCGAAACCGGCAACTTTGAACGCGAAGACTACCGCCGCATGATCTACGCGCTCAAACTCCGCATGGAGCCCGACGCCATCTTCGCCGCCTTCGATGCGCCCGATGCTGGCCAAGTCTGCCCCAGCCGGTCCCGCAGCACCACGCCGCTCCAAGCGCTCAATCTCTTCAACAGCTCCTTCCTCCTCGAACAAGCCGAAAAGCTCGCCGCCAAGGCCAGGACTGTCTCATCCGCTTACCAACTCGCCTATCAACGCCAGCCGTCGAACGACGAACTCACCTCAGCCGAAGCCTTCGTGAAGCAAGAAGGCCTGCCAGCTTTCTGCCGGGCTCTGCTCAATTCGAACGAGTTTCTCTTCCTCGAATAATCTTCCCTTCTTGTTCATGCTCTTGCTCTTCATGTCACCTCTCTCCGCGTCAGATTGGAGATGAAGAGCAAGAGCGAGATCAAGATTTTCAAACCATCACCATGAATCCTTTCACTCGCCGCCAGTTTCTCTCAAGCATGTCCACCGGCATGACCGGCGTAGCCCTGTCACGCCTCCTCGGCGCTGAATCCAAACTCCAGCCGCATTTCGCGCCGAGAGCCAAGCAGGTGCTCCAAATCTTTTGCCCCGGTGCGGCCTCGCACGTCGATCTTTGGGATCACAAACCGATGCTGGAAAAGTATCATGGCACACCCATGCCTGGCGGCCAGACCGAGGTGTCCTTTCAGGGCAAGAACGGCAACCTTATGAAGTCGCCGTGGGCGTTCAAACCCGCCGGGCAAAGCGGTAAGATGATCTCGTCCATGCTCCCGCACATGGCGAAGCATGTGGACGACATGGCCTTCATCCACAGCATGACCTCGCGCACGAACACGCACGGCCCCGGCTGCATCTACATGAACTCGTGCTTCACCCGCGAGGGCTTCCCTAGTGCGGGCTCGTGGGTCAGCTATGCGCTCGGTTCCGCGAATGAAAACCTGCCGACCTACATCGCGATTCAGGACGTGCGTGGCGAGCCGCCAAATGGGAAGGCGAACTGGAGCAACAGCTTCCTTTCCGCACGGTATCAAGCCGTGTCGATGGCCGCGCAGCAGCCTCTACGCAATCTCGCGCGACCCGCCTCGATCAAAGCCGACGACGAACAGGCGACGCGTGATTTTTTGAAGCTCATCAATGCCGAACACGCAGCGGCGCATCCTGGCAATGACGAACTCCGCGCCCGCATGGCCGCCTATGAACTCGCTGCGAAGATGCAACTCACCGCGCCCGAGGTCAGCGACCTTTCCTCCGAGCCACAGCATGTTCATGAACTCTACGGCACCGGCGACAGCAACAAGCTGAAGGCCGCTTATGCCAAGAACTGCCTGCTCGCCCGGCGCTTCTTGGAGCAAGGCGTGCGCTACGTCAGCCTCTACTGCGCCTCACGCGCCAGCGCCGTCGATGGACTGCTCAACTGGGACGCGCACAAGACGCTGAAGGCCGACTACGAGCGGCATTGTCCCATCTTCGATCAGCCCACCGCTGCGCTCCTCACCGACATGAAACAACGCGGCCTGTTGGATGACGTGCTTGTCGTCTGGTGCACCGAGTTTGGCCGCATGCCGACGCATCAGGAAGGCACCAGCGGGCGCGATCACAATCCCGATGCCTTCACCACCTGGATGATGGGCGCGGGTGTAAA
>CANHTV010000391.1 GCA_947463285.1 Verrucomicrobiaceae bacterium
GTCACCCAGACACTGTTATGATGACTGTGGGTCAGCGGATCATGCGGATGCCCCATGCGAGTGAGACTGATATCACGCGAGGCACGGATCGGATACCAAAAAGGCCGCATGTCTTGCGGGTCAAAATGCATCGCTGTCAGCTCCCGGCCTTCGAGTTGAAAAGAAGTGATGTGATGTGGCATCGGCACAGCCTGCACACGCGGGATTGGTTTAGCCGTGGGCAGCTGGGCGCAGAGAGTGAGGGGAAAAAGCAGAAGCAGCAGACGCATCCAGCTTATACGTCAGCATCTGATGGTTTTGCACGTCCAGACTGCTCATTCCTGCTGTAGTCAGATCTCCGGATGCAGTGTGGTAATGGCGCTTTCGTCGGCGTTACAGACGCCGCGTTCCGTGATGAGCCCGGTGATCAAACGAGCGGGCGTCACATCGAAGCCGTAATTGACCGCCGAAGAGCCTTCAGAAACCACACGCACCGTAGCCAGATCACCCGCTTCTGTCAGGCCTTCCAGATGCGTCACCTCGCTGGCATCACGTTGCTCGATGGGGATGCCGCGAATGCCATCTCGCAAGCTGCCATCAAAGGTGGAGGAAGGCAGGGCCACATAAAACGGCACCTGATTGTCATGCGCTGCCAGTGCTTTAAGATAGGTACCAATCTTGTTCGCCACATCTCCGCTGCGGGTGACACGATCAGCACCCGTGATGACCAGATCCACCAGCCCATGCTGCATCAGATGGCCGCCGGTGTTGTCAGCGATGACCGTGTGTGGGATGCCCTGTTCGCGCAGCTCCCAGGCCGTTAGTCGAGCGCCTTGATTGCGCGGGCGCGTTTCATCTACCCATACATGCACTGGAATGCCTGCGGCGTGAGCTGCATAGATCGGGGCAGTTGCCGATCCATGATCCACAAAGGCCAGCCAGCCGGCATTGCAGTGAGTCAGAATATTGATCATTTGACCTGCTTTTAGTTTGGCGATCCGGCGAATGATTTCCAGACCATGTTTTCCGATCTCTGCACATGCGTCAGCATCTTCATTGGCGATATTTTCGGCCTCAGTCAGGCTGACCTGGACACGCCGCGCAAATTCGGCTGCGCGCATGGCTTGGAGTTGTCGATTGACCGCCCAGCTCAGATTCACGGCGGTGGGCCTGGTTTGAATCAGCTGATTCGCCAGAGCCTCCAGTTCAGTCATCGTTTGGGCCTCACGAGCCGCTAATGCCATGCCATAGCCCGCGGTCGCTCCGATCAAACCCGCACCGCGCACGGCCATGTCTTTGATGGCGCCAGCCAACTCCGCAACCGTCCGCAGGTCGATCAGTTCAAAATGCCATGGCAGACGCCGTTGATCAATGATTCGGATCGTGGATTCATCAGACATCCAAATGGTGCGAAAAGAGGCTCCTGAGACAAGCATTCCTTATCCTTGCCGCGATTCATGAAGACGCCCAGATGATTTTTCTGCCGCAATAGTGTTCAGCAGCAGAGCAATCTTGGCGCAACGAGTGCTTTATCGTAAGCGTTTTGATTTTAAGGCCGTAATTTTCAGCCCCCCTTTTTTATGAGTCTTTCTCGTCGTCTTTTTCTTCGTGGCACCGGTGCTGCACTTGGTTTGCCCTGGCTGGAGTCCATCAGTGCCTTCGGTGCTGAATCCGCTCAAAACAACACCGCCCCGCGTCGTCTCGCTGTCTGCTTTACTGGCAATGGCGTCAATCCTCACCACTGGGGTGCCAAAATGGGCACTGGTGGCATGGAATTGATGAAATCACTCAGCCCGCTCGAAGGGCTCAAGAAGCACGTGAACGTGTTTCAGGGCCTTTGGAATCCCACGACCGTGGAAGGCGAAGGCGGCCACTACCCGAAGATGAACGTGCTTTGCGGCCTGAAGGTGAAAAAGACCACCACCGATGTCGAGGTCGGCACCACGATGGATCAGCTCATCGCGGCACAAACGGGCAAATTCACACCCGTTCCGAGTGTCGTGCTCGGCACCGAGCGGCCCAGCTACAGCACCGACAGTGGTTTCACGTCGATTTACTCCGCCTACATCTCATGGAGCACACCTACCACACCCGCGCCGAAGGAAATCTTCCCTCAGCAGGCCTTTGATCAGCTCTTTGACGACGGCAGTCGCCGCAAGCGCGACAAAAGCATCCTCGACCTCGTGCTCGATGATGCCAGCAGCCTCAAAACCAAACTCAGCAGCCGTGACAAGCAGAAGCTCGACGAGTATTTGACCTCCGTGCGCGAGATCGAAAAGCGTGTCGAACTCGCTGAAAAAATCAGTCAGGCTGAGACCAACGGCCATGGCTGGATGCCGACCGTGAAGGCCCCGACCATCGGCAGACCAGCTGCTGGCATTCCTGCCAGCGCTGAGGATCACTTGCGCCTCATGTTCGACATCATGCTCCTCGCCTTCCAGATGGATCGCACCCGCGTCGCCACCTTCATGATGAACAACGACCTCTCCAACATGCGCTTCCCCAGCCTCGAGGGCATCAGCGGAGGCATCCACGAGCTGTCGCATCATGCCAATGACGAGCACCGACTCAGCCTGTATCAGCGCGTGAACGAGCATCAGGTCAAACTCTGGGCCGAGTTCCTCGCCAAAATGCAGGCCACGAACGAAGGAGAGCGCACGCTGCTCGAAAACAGCATGATTCTGCTCACCAGCAGTCTCATGGACGGCAACGCGCACGATTCGAGGCAGCTCCCCGTCGTCCTCGCTGGCGGTGGCGGTGGCACCATCCAAGGCGGCCGCTTCCACGACCTCAGTAAAGATCCGAATCGCAAACTCTGCCGCCTCCACCTCGCCCTCATGGACCGCATGGGCGTGAAAACCAGCCACTTCGGCGACGCGGAGAACGCTCTGGCGATTTAGAACAAAATGTTCTCAACAAACCTCTCCACATGCGCTGGCGGCTTGCGGTGAGGATGACGATCTCACGCTCGAAGTGCTCCTCGAAGGGCAGCGTCACAAGCGACTCTTTCCGCCGGTAAAGCGCCAGCGCACGACGAGGCACGAAGGCGTTGCCGTAGCCGCTGGCGACTAGGTTGATGATGAGATCGAAGCTATCGACCGACTCGATTGTTAATCGAATCAGTTAGGGGCTTCGATTGCCAATTAAAGCTACTTTGCCAGCTCATACACGCTCCAGGTGCCATCGACGCGACCCGCGATGAGCTGGGCTTTGTCGGTGAAGGCGAGGGCGGAGGACCAGTCGGGTTGTTTTTCGAGAAGGAGCTTTTCGGTGAGGCCGACGGTATTCCAGAGTTTGAGCGTTTTGTCCGTGGCGGTCGAGGCGAGCAATTTGCCATCGGCGGAGAGCGCGAGATTCAACAGGCCGCCTTCATGCGCGAATCGGCTGGTGAGGATCTTGTTGGTGCCTTCTTTCGCGGCGGCGCTGATCGCCCACATGCGGATGCGGTTGTCACCACCGGCGGCGAAAAGCGTTTTGCCATCGGCGCTGAAGACGACGCTCGTCTGCTCCTTCGTCGGTTGCGAGAGTGTGTCGAGCCGCTGACCTGTCGGGATGCTCCACAGCTTCACTGTGCGGTCCGCGCTAGCGCTGGCGAGCACCTTGCCATCGGGGCGGAACGAAAGGCCGTTCACCGCGCCGTTGTGGCCTTTGAGCAGCGCGACTTCCTTGCCCGTCGCCGTGTCCCAAAGACGGATTTTTTGATCGTAGGCACCCGTGGCGATCCATTTGCCATCCGGCGAAACGGCGAGCGCATACGCGGCATCCGTGTGACCTTCAAAGGTGCGCATCGGGCTGCCATCGCTCGTTTTCCAGCTCCGCACGATGCCCACGATGCCCGCCTCGCCGCCGGCGGCATAGACCGTTTCGCCATCGGGCGAGAATGCGACTGCGTTCGCCTTGCCCGTGAAGCCGGTGAGTTTCCGAACGGTGACTTGATTGACCGGATTGAGCAGCTCCACCTCGCCGTAACGTCCCGCCGCAATGAGCTGCGCCTTCGGCGAAAATGCCACCGCCTGGATCGAGCGCTTCGGCGGCACCGTCGGCGGGATTTTTGGCGTGATGACCTCCTTCGGCATCGGTTTCGCGTCCGCGAGGAGCGGGCCTTTCGCAC
>CANHTV010000392.1 GCA_947463285.1 Verrucomicrobiaceae bacterium
ACGATCTCATTGCCTGCCTGAATGGCCTGCATGACTTTTTTCGGCAGCCCCGCAGGCGGCACGGCCTTGCCATCTATAATCACGGCCGTCTTGCCACGATTGAATTCGTAAACCCAGCGCTTGGGTTTTGAGGAGCAACTGCTGAGAAGCAAGACAACGAGGAGAAAAGAAAAACAAAGACGGAGCTGCATGGCGTCTGATCTTATCAAGCATAAAGCACTCGCTGCAAGGATCGCATGAACAAGGCACTAAAGCGGAGTTATGGATGAGATTCCCCCATTCAACAACGCTCCCCGCCAATCTTTGAATCCTCCTCATCTCCACAGCGTTGGTAAGATCGCATGGTGGAGCATCTTTTCCTCACGGATAATTGACTATGAGCCTTGTATGGAGCGCTCTGATCTCGCGAAGAGGATTCCTCTGAAGGAAACAGGTCTTTACTGACGTGCTTGTGAGCCCCCCATTTTCTAAATGTCTTTTTTAGCGCGTCATCCCATTCTTCGTCTTGTTGCCTCGCCACAGCATCTGTGGCGCACGATCTCTCTGGGGATGAAGAGCATCTGGCTGAACAAGCTGCGCTCTTTTCTAACGGCGCTGGGGGTGATCTTCGGAGTGGCCTCAGTGGTGGCGATGTTGGCGATCGGTGAAGGAGCGAGCCATGAGGCGCAGGAGCAAATCCGCCGGCTGGGCAGCCAAAACATCATCTTGGAGAGCGTGAAACCGCCCGATGGCCAGGGCTCATCCGCAGAATCACGCAGCATGGTGCTGGAGTACGGCCTGACGGCGCGTGACATGCAGCAGATCCGCCAGACTGTGCCGGGTATCGAACTGGTGGTGCCCTCACGCATCTTGACGGAAAACATCTGGAACTTTGACCGCAGTGTCGATGGCCAGATCCTCGGCGTGCTGCCGGTTTACCCTGAAATGCGTAACCGCCAGCTGCTTTCAGGCCGCTTCTTCACGGACTTGGAGATGAATGAAAAGCTGCCGGTCTGCGTGCTGAATCAGGGCGCGGCGGCGGAGCTGTTTCCGCTTTCGACGCCGATTGGCAAATCGGTGCGTGTGAAGGGTTACTATTACCGGATCGTCGGTATCATCGAAAACGAAGGTCAGCGCGTGGGCTCAGACAACGGCGGCATCAAAACGGCGGACTCGCAGCTGCTGATCCCTTTTTCCACGCTGATGGATCAGTATGGCGAGACGTTTTTTCGCATGAGAAGCGGCAGCTTCGAGGCGGAGAAGGTGGAGTATCATGAAGCCATTGTGCGGGTGAATGACGTGAACATGGTGGAAAGCCGCGCCCAGGCCATCCGCCAGATTTTATCCAGCAATCACAAGAAAGAAGACTGGCGCATCATCGTGCCAGTGGAGCTGCTGAGGCAGGCGGAGCGCACCAAGCAGATCTTCAGCATCGTGCTCGGCAGCATCGCCGCCATTTCCCTTCTCGTGGGTGGCATCGGGATCATGAACATCATGCTGGCCAGTGTCACCGAGCGGACACGTGAGATCGGCATCCGCCGTGCCATGGGTGCCCGGCAGACGGACATCGTGGTGCAGTTTTTGATCGAGACGGTGCTGCTCTCTGGCGCGGGCGGCATCATGGGAGTGGTGCTCGGCATTTCCATTCCCATCGCAGTGGAGCACTTTGCTGGCGTGACGACTGTGGTGAAATTCTGGTCCCCTGCCCTGGCCTTCCTGATCTCCGTGGTGACCGGCATCGCCTTCGGTATTTACCCGGCGCGGCGTGCAGCGATGATGAACCCCGTGGAAGCGCTGCGCCATGAGTGATCTCTGACGCAAGGAGGAATCAGGCCGAAGCGTGATCATCCAAAAGTCGGCGGACGTTTTTCTCGCTGCCAAAGATCAGTAGAATGTCGTTTTCCTCAAAGACTCGGCACGGCTCAGGAATACCGAGAATTTTTTCGATCTGCGGCACGGCAGTGCTCACCGAGGTGCCTCCTTTTCGCTTCAAGACAGTGACCAAGTTCAGCTCATAACGAGCTCGAAGATCCACGTCACGCAACGTTTTGCCGATGAGTCCATCAGGACAGCTCACCTCGACGATTTCGTGCCCCTTGCCGACCTGAAAGCAATTCAACACATCTGGTGAGCGCAGGGAGCGAGAAAGCCAGGCGGCAGCGAGGGATTCAGGGATGATGACTTCGTCGATCTTCAACAGCTTCAACAGGCGGGCATGAAGGGGGTTGATGATGCGGCTGATGATGCGCTTGGCACCGATCTGCTGCACGTTGGCCGCCACAGAGAGCGCTGCTTCAAAATCCTTGCCGATAGCGAGAATAACCGCGTCACAATCCGATACGGGAATATCCTGAAAGGTGTCAATGTCAGAGCAATCTCCCGTGACGAGAAACTCGATTTCGTCCTTCATCGCCTCCGTATGAATCGGATCATTGTCCACACCGATGACTTCGTGTCCGTCACGCGCCAACTGACGTGCGAGATGAGTGCCAAAAGAGCCGAGACCGATGATGCAGAAGCGCATAGTGAGTAGTGGGATGAAGGTTTAAAAATGAGGACTCAGACGAGAATGATCTCTTCGCTAGGTCGCTGGGCACGGCGTTTGGTGTTCGGCGGAATCAGGGTCGAGACAACAGTGATGAGGCCGATCCTGCCGACAAACATATTCAGCATGATGATCCACTTGGCCGCCTCCGTGAGATCAGCCGTGAGATTCATGCTCAGGCCCACCGTGGCAAAGGCGCTGACCAGTTCAAACACCAGTTTGGCGTCTGACACATCCGGCTGCACCTGCCGCAGAATGGCGAAGTTAATGAACAACCAGCCCATGCTCAAAACCAGCACTGCCAGCGCACGAGGCCCGACATCTGAAGCCATGGTACGGCGAAAAAGCACCAGATCCGAGGTGTTGCGAATCAGATTCCAGAGATGCACCACCGCCGCGGCAAACACTGTCGTCCTCACACCGCCCGCCGTGCCTCCAGGTGAGCCGCCGATAAGCATGAACAAGACCAGCAAATGCACCGTGACCGGCCCGATGGCTCCCATGTCCACCGTGTTGAAGCCCGCCGTACGGGCTGTGACCGAGTGGAAAAAAGCGGTCATCCAGCGACCTGCATTTGCCTCCCCTTGATGGAGCCAAAACTCACTCACATAAAGGCAGAAAGCCCCACCAAACAGCAGCAGCGCCGTCGCGGTCAAAACCAGACGTGTGTGGACACGCAGTCTCGGTCTGAGCTGGGCGGGATCACTAAAGCGTCGGAAAAACTGCCGCCCAAAAACCAGCACATCCCTCACCACGACCGCACCGATGCCACCCGAAATAATCAACGCACAGACCACCAGCTGAATCCCCGTCAGGTCACGAATGGAAGGGTCGGCGAGGTTGTCCTTCAGCGTGGAAAATCCGGCATTACAAAAGGCGGAGATGGCATGAAACACCGACTGAAACAGCCGCTCAGCCACATCGCCATCCGCGGGAAGGCTAAAGAAAATCCCCACGGCCCCCAGAGCCTCGACAGCAAAGGTGAAAACCACGATGAAGCGCACCGTGTCCGCCACCTGGGCGAGATGCTTTTCGGAGATCATCTCTCCCAGGATCTGCCGATCATGAAAGGACATGCCTTTCAGCAACATAGTGCTGAGATAAAACGTCAGCGTCATGATGCCAAGCCCGCCGATTTGGATGAGACCCAGGATGATGACCTGACCTGTGGGTGTGAAAAACAAGGCCGTGTTTTCAACCGAAAGCCCGGTCACACACACGGCACTCGTGCTGGTGAAAGCAGCGTCCACCCAGGAGATCGACTCCCCATCCACCACCGCACGAGGCAGCTTCAGCAGCAGTGTGCCCATGAGGATGATGAGCAGAAAGCTGCCCATCAAAAGCCAACCGGGCCGCAGATTCAGCCCCGTGATCTGGGCCTGATGCCGCACGGCGCGCAGTCCCAGAGACAGGAGCATACCGCCATGGATGCTCCCATAGGTCAAGATGGCGAATTTATCCCCCTGCCCCTCCAACCATGGATCAATGAACAACCACAAAGTCAGAATAACCGCCACAGCGGCCACGCCCAGATGAAAACCCCACTCCCGTAGATACAGTCG
>CANHTV010000393.1 GCA_947463285.1 Verrucomicrobiaceae bacterium
ATTCGCGTACCGGGTCTGGTGCGCTGGCCGGGGCATATCCCGGCAAGCTCAGTGTGCGAGACGCCTGTGATCGGCAGTGATGCCTTCCCTACCCTGCTGACTGCGGCAGGCATGAAAGTGCCGGATTACGTGACGCTGGACGGGGTGAATGTGTTGGAGGTGCTGAAAGGCCGCAGTTCTTCTGTGGAGCGTGTCCAGCCTTTGTTCTGGCGGCTGCTGATGGCTCCAAACATGAAAATGGCCATGCGTGTGGGCGACTGGAAGATCCTAGCTGACGAGGCGATGCAAAAGTTTGAGCTGTATGATCTGAAAAATGATCCGAAGGAAACACAGGACCGGCAGTCTCAGGAAGTCGCCCGCTTCGCTCAAATGCGCACACAACTGATGCAGCATGTGGCAGCTGTGGATTCCGAAGGCCCAGACTGGTGGAAGAGGTTGAGTCCAAACGGTGGTGCGGATCCCGCCAAGCAGGCAAATAAGAAAAAGAAAGCCAGGAACTGAAATCCGAAAGCATGAAGCTCTTTTGGTTAGCCATCTCTCTCGTCATCGCGACACAAACCCACGCGCGTCCGAATGTGCTGCTGATCATGGCTGACGATCTGGCCGCGACTCTGGGTTGCTATCAGCATCCGCAGGCGAAGACGCCACACTTGGATGCCCTGGCTGCACGCGGACTGCTTTTCAGCAAGGCCTACTGCCAGTTCCCACACTGCAATCCTTCACGTGCCTCCATGATGAGCGGGCTGCGCCCTGCGACGACGGTGGTGACAAATAACGAGGACAACCTGTATCAAAACCTGCCAGAGGTGCTGACGCTGCCGCATCATTTCCGCAATCATGGTTACGCCACGGCGCGTTGTGGCAAGATTTTCCATCTCGGGGTGCCAACAGGTCTGGAGAGCATGGATGATCCGCAGGCCTGGGATTTCGGCACACCTTTCGCCAGCGAGCTGCCTTTTCCTCCCGCTCGTAAGAGTATGGTAAAGGTGAAAACGGGAAAGAAGCAGGGAATCAGCTGGCTTGAAATCCCTGATGGTGAGGACCTCCTAGTGGATGGTCGCTTCACCCAGGAGGCGGTGCGCTGGCTGGCGGAGCGTGATGATGAGAAGCCTTTCTTTCTGGCAGTCGGGTTTCATCGACCTCATCTGCCCCTGGTAGCCCCTGCGACTTATTTTGATCAATACCCGCTAGAGAGCATCGAGCTGCCGAAGTCCCCCGAAGACGATGAGGATGACATTCCGCTGCCAGCTCGAAACGGTGGTGTGCCGGGTTACACACTGACCGCAACTCCTGAACAAAGGCGGGCTACCATCCGCGCCTATCTGGCTTGTGTCAGTTATGTCGATGCGCAGGTGGGGCGGCTGTTGGCGGCGATCAAGACAAACGGCCAGGAGGAGAACACCATCGTGCTTTTCACCAGTGATCATGGCTGGCACCTCGGCGAGCATGGCCTGTGGCACAAACGCAGCCTGTTTGAAGAAAGCGCCCGGGTTCCTTTCATTTTGCATGTGCCGGGCATGAAGACCGCAGGTCAGCGTAGCGGTAGTTTGATCGAGCTGCTGGATGTCTTTCCCACGCTCTGCGATCTCTGCGAACTGCCTACGCCCAAAACGTTGCAGGGACAGAGCATGCGTCCCTTTTTAGAAAACCGTGACCACGTCCTGCATGAGGCTGCCCACACCCAGGCACGCCGGGGTGCGAATGCGGAAAACTGGGGCCACAGTGTCCGCACCGGCCGCTGGCGCTACACCGAGTGGGATGATGGCCGAAATGGGGCTGAACTGTATGATCACGATCATGATCCGCAGGAGTATCACAATCTGGCTAAGGACCCTCAGCACGCCGGCTTGATCCAGAAAATGCAGGCTCTGCTGAAAAAGACACCGGCTACCAACAAACCACAGCCCTGAGCGCGGTGAACTCATGGACTGCACCCGATGAACAGTGATGCCAAGTTTCTCGACAAGACCGCAGGATGGCGCAAGTCTCTCGGTTCATGAAGAAACCACTCATCGCCGTCACCATGGGAGACCCTGCCGGGGTCGGGCCTGAAATCTGTCTGCAACTGCTCGCGAATGAAGCCGTGCAGGCCGTCTGCACTCCGATCATTTTTGGCGATGCCAGACTGCTGACGCGTTGTGCGCGGCAAACAGGCCTGCCCAGCCCGAAGCGCATCGTTTCAGAGATTGAGTGGGCCGAGACATGCAGCAACATCGACGAGCCCGCAGTGCTGGATCTCTTTGGTTTCGATGCCGAAGACTTCACACCCGGACAAGTCAGCGCCAAGACCGGAGCCGCCGGTTTTCGCTATGTCGATAAAAGCATCCAGGCGGCCCTGGCGCATCAAGTCGCCGCCGTAGCCACCGCCCCGCTGAACAAAGAGGCTCTCCATGCCGCTGGCATCAACTACCCAGGTCACACGGAGATATTTGCCGAAAAAATGGCCGCCAAACGATCCTGCATGACCTTCTTCTCCGAGGAGATGATTTGCAGCCTCGTCACCGTTCACATCGGCTACCAAGACGTGGTGCCAGCATTAACGTCCACACGCATTTTGGATGTGATCGAGCTCACCGTCGAGGCCGTGCAGAAGGCTCGCGGGAAAAAGCCACGCATCGCTGTTTGTGGTCTCAATCCTCACGCGGGCGAGCATGGTTTGTTCGGCCAGGGTGAGGAGGAAAAGATCATCATTCCAGCTATCGAAGCCGCCAAAGCCAAGGGCATCACGATTGAAGGTCCCCTGCCCCCGGACACCGCCTTCATCGCAACCAAACGCCGCCAGGTGGATGCCTACATCTGCATGTATCATGACCAGGCCTTGATCCCGCTCAAAGCCCTCGCCTTTGACACGGCAGTGAACACCACTCTCGGCCTGGCCGTGCCCAGAACCAGCGTCGATCACGGCACCGCCTGTGACATCGCCTGGCAGGGAAAAGCCCATGGGCAGAGCCTTGTCGAAGCCGTACTCTTGGCTGCAAAGATGAGCCAGTGATGAAAAGGGTCTGATCATAACTCTTGCCAGATCCGACACAGCTTTTGCTGGCAGTTTTTGTGAGACGGTCGCGTTTATGCACACGACCAACCATGAAACGTCTCATCCTCCTCTCGCTCCTTGCCTTCTCTGCCGCTTCCGCGCAGGACGACTTCAAAGCCATCTTCAACGGCAAAGACCTCACCGGCTGGGATGGCAATCCAGAGCTTTGGAAGGTCGAAAATGGCGAAATTGTCGGCAACACGACCGGACCGGAGCAGCTCGCGCATAACCAGTTCCTCATCTGGCGGGGCGGGAAGGTCAAAAACTTCGAATTGAAGGCCAAAATCCGCCAGAAGGGCAACAACACCGGCATCCAATACCGCAGCAGCGAAAACACCGACAAAAAATGGTCCATCCGCGGCTACCAGTGCGACATCCACCCGAACGCGCCCTACCGCGCGATGATGTATGAGGAAGGCGGACGCGGCATCGTGTCGCAAAACGGCCAGAGCGTCGTCATCGACCCCTCCGGCGTGAAATGGCTCGCGACCGAGCGTGACCCCGTCGAAGTCGACATCGCCGAGTGGCACGAGTACACCATCATCGCGAAGGGAAATCACCTCGTGCACCAGATCGACGGCAAAACGACGATGGAGCTCACCGATTTCGAGGAGGCAAAGCGCTCGCTCGAAGGCCTCATCGCCTTCCAGATCCACCGCGGCCCCGCCATGGAGGTCCACATCAGGGACGTAATGCTCAAAGAACTGCCCGAAGGCGGTGTGGTGGCGTTTGAGAAGTCAGCGATCCCGAGCGACGCGCAGATCATCGAGGCCAAAGCGCCTGGCAAAGGCAAGGCGAAGGCTCCTGCAGCTCCAAAAGCTCCAGCGAAAGGAAAAGGCAAAGCCGCCGAAAAAGGCAAAGCCAAGGCCAAACGCCCCGACGCGGTCGGCCCGGCCATCGGCGCTAATGTGGCGACACCAGTGTCGAACATCAAGACGCTGAAGGACTTCAAAGTGGAGCTCATTTACAGCGTGCCGGGCGGTGAGCAGGGCTCGTGGGTGAACCTCACGACGGATGACGCCGGCCGCATCTACGTGAGCGACCA
>CANHTV010000394.1 GCA_947463285.1 Verrucomicrobiaceae bacterium
ATTGCAAAGCGCCGTGCGCAAACTGGGCTGGTTTTATCCACCTGATCCGGCGTCGCTGAAAGAGTGCAGTCTCGGTGGCAACGTGGCTACGAACGCAGGTGGTCCGCGTTGTTTAAAATACGGAGTGACGCGCCATTATGTGCTCGGGTTGGAGGCTGTTTTGGCCGATGGCAGCATCATCAGAGCGGGAGGCCGCTGTCACAAAAACAAGACGGGTTTTGATCTCGTGGGCCTGATGGTTGGCAGTGAGGGAATGCTCGGTGTTGTCACGGAAATCACCCTGCGTCTCATTCCGCATCCGCCGATGCGGGCGATGATTTCAGCCGGCTTTGCTTCTTTTGCGGAGGCCGCCAATGCCGTGCAGCGCATCTTGGGAAGTGGTTTCCTGCCTAGTGCCCTGGAGATTGCAGATAAATTCACCCTGCGTGCAGCGCGTGAGTATCTGGGGGAATCCGTCACGCCGCAGGGAGATGCACATTTGCTGGTGGAGATCGACGGACAGGAAAGCTCCGTTTGCGGCGAGATCGCCATGCTTTCACAGATCGTGCGCGGACTCGGCTGCATTTGCCTGGAAGAAGCCATGGGGGAAAGTGCCTGTGAAGCCTTTTGGAAGCTGCGTCGTGAGTTCAGCTACAGCCTGCGAAATACTGGGCTCATCAAGCTCAATGAAGACATCGTAGTGCCACGTGGACGGCTGGTGGATCTCGTTGATTTTGCGGAGAAACTTCAGGCCCAGCATGGTTTTCCCGTAGCCTGTTTTGGCCATGCAGGTGATGGCAACATCCACGTCAACATCATGGTGCCGACGATGGATGATCCTGTGATCCGCGAACGAGCCGAAGAAGCGCTTGATCAACTTTTCCGCCAAGTCATTGCCTGGAACGGAGCCATCACGGGCGAGCACGGCGTCGGTATCGCCAAAAAGCGCTGGTGGCAGGAGGCCGTGACACCGGCCACGCATCAAGCTCATCTTCATCTCAAAGCTGCTCTCGATCCGAACGGGATTTTGAATCCCGGAAAGTTTCTTGGGTGATGTGAGGCTTGGTTGTGCTGTTGGATGATGCTGTCATCCAACCATGAATGAACCTGAAAAACCGAAAAAGGGTTGGGGATGTCCTCAGTTGATTGTCGTTATGGTGACCTTGTTTTGAGCGGTCTGTGCTAGATGAGTGGGATGGCTGACATGGGTGATCTTCACGATGGCGCGGACCTCTCGCTCGATGCGCTGTGGTGTTGCCCTCTGGAGGGATGGTAGCAGGAGCTAGCGGGCTGGTTTGAGCCTGAGGCTGACCACGAGGCGCTCATTACTGCGCTCGCGGAGTTGCCTGACGAGCAGCACAGTGTGGTCCATCTGCATGTGTGGGAGGAAATGACCTTCCGCGAGATCGGCGAGCTGCTCAGCCAGCCCACCCAGACTATCGCCAGCCGTTACCGCTATACCTTGGAGAAACTCCGTGCCCACAAACACACCTTCGTATGAAACCGCCCCCCGAACAAACCCTGTGCCCTCCGCTGGCGAGACCCGCCGCCGGAGTTTCTTGCGCGTGTGCTAGATGATGCGCAGCGGGAACGTGCTCGTTTGGCATCCCGAAAAAAGCTGGCTCGCCTTCATCCCGCAACCTTTGTGCCTACCACTCGCCGCGTGCTGGCTGCTCGCCTTGTACTTCTGGCTCACCACGCCGAAGGCCATCCCGCAGGGCATCCTTGAAAACTAAGCCAAGAGGCGATCTTTGCAGAGTTTGAGCACCTCCAGTTTCTCGCGCAGCAGCCAGGCCTCGAAGCCATCCGGAAAGCGCGCGAAAAAAGGCTGCTCGCTCCCCCAGGACATGCGGGTGACGATGCCCACGGCTCGACGCGGATGGACGAGCGCGTTGTTGCTGCCATGCACGCCTACTTTGGTGACGATCTGTGTGCCGGCGTGGATGTCATAGGACTGGTGAGACATGTGCTCGGAGTTGTATCCTCTTCTGATCGACTTTAAAGGCAGTGTCGATTCCAACAAGGATGTCCCACCATGAAATCCACGCTCGCCATCCAGCTCTGCCTTGCCAGCCTCACCGCAGTCATGGCTGCTGAAAAGACGGCCAGGCCTCAGACCCAGACTATGATTTCCGTCGCTGCTCCCATCGCTGAACAACGTCCGCACTCTTTCACTCACCACGGCATCACCATCGAGGATCCTTGGCACTGGCTGCGTGATCCCGGTTATCCGAAGATCAAAGACAAAGACTTGCTGGCTTATTTGAAAGCGGAAAATCGCTACTTCGAGGCGCACATGAAAGCTCAGCAGCCGCTCGTGGATACGCTCTTCGAGGAACTGAAGGGGCGTGTGCAGGAGGATGACAGCAGCGTGCCGCAAAAGGATGGCGACTGGATTTACTGGTCCACCTTTACCAAAGGCTCGCAGTATCGTCGTCATTATCGGAAACCCGCTGCCGGAGGTGATGAGCAGCTCATCCTGGATCAAAATGAACTCGCTAAGGGCAAGGATTACTTCCAGCTCAGCGAACTTGTCATCAGCCCGAATGGCAAGCTCATGGCCTATGCGTATGACGGCGATGGCTCCGAGCGCTTCGCGGTGCATTTCCGCGATCTCACCACGGGCAAAGACCTGCTGGATGTGATCCCGGACACGCTTTCCAGTCTCGTGTGGACCTCTGACAGCGCGGGACTCGTTTTTGGCTATGCGAATGACAACTGGCGCACCGACAACATCCACTATCACCGCCTCGGTGATGATGTGAAGAAGGCAAAGCTGATCTATAAAGAACCGGATATCGGCTTTAGCTGCGATGTGGACGTCAGCGTGCAGGAAGACTGGATCATCCTCGGCACCGGCGATCAGGTGACGAGCGAGGTGCGCCTCATCCCGACCGCGAATCCGCTCGCGGAGCCCATCCTCATCAGTCCGCGCAAAGTCGGCCGCGAATACGATGTCGATGTGCGTGACGGCGTGCTCTACATCCACACCAACGACGAGCATGTGAACTTCCGCATCGCCACCGCTTTGCTGGAGAAGCCCGGTGAATGGAAAACGCTCATCGCAGGCTCCGATCGGCATTACCTGACCGACATCGGTCTCTTCAAAGACTTCTTCGTCACCGAAGGTCGCATCGACGGCCTCGACCAGATCGAGATTCGCCACTACGACGCCCCTTTGAAGCCGGAGCGCATCGCTTTCCCGGAACCGAGCTACGCCGCCAGCCTCAGCAGCAACCCCGAATACGCCGTCACCAAGCTGCGCATCGACTACGAGTCCATGGTCACACCTGCGACGGATTACGACTACCACGTCGCCGAGAAGCGCCTAGAGACGCTGAAGGTGCAGCAGATCCCCAGCGGATACGCCGCCAGCCAGTATCAAACGGAGCGCGTCATGATCACCGCACGCGATGGCGTGCAGGTGCCGGTTTCCATCCTCACGAAGAAAGGCTTTAAGAAGGACGGCAGCCAGCCGCTGCATCTTTATGCCTACGGAGCCTACGGTCATGCCACGCCGCCTGATTTTTATGCGAACCGCCTCTCGCTCGTGGACCGCGGTTTCGCCTATGCCATCGCCCACATCCGCGGTGGCGATGACATGGGCTACCAGTGGTATCTCGACGGCAAGCTGCAAAAGCGCACGAACACCTTCAACGACTTTGTCGATGCCGCCCGCGGCCTCATTGAAAAGGACTACACCGCGAAAGGCCGCATCACTGCCAGCGGCGGCAGCGCCGGTGGCGAGCTCATGGGCGCGGTCGCGAACCAAGCGCCGGAGCTTTTCGGAGCCGTCGTCGCCCACGTCGCCTTTGTCGATGTGCTGAACACGATGCTCGATGAAGAACTGCCGCTCACGCCCGGCGAGTGGCCCGAGTGGGGCAATCCCATCACCGACAAGGCTGCGTTCGAGTTCATTCGCAGCTACAGTCCCTACGACAACGTGACCGCCCAAGCCTATCCGCCGATGCTCTACACCGCCGGTTTGAACGATCCCCGCGTCACCTACTGGGAACCCGCCAAAATGGTCGCGAAACTCCGCGCCATGAAGACCGACAAGAACCTGCTGCTGCTCAAAACGAACATG
>CANHTV010000395.1 GCA_947463285.1 Verrucomicrobiaceae bacterium
GCTCTTTGATGAATGCACGCCGTATCCCTGCACGCATGATGAGGCGAAAAAGAGCATGGAGCTGACCCTGCGCTGGGCGCAGCGCTGCCGTGACTGGGTGGATCAAAACCGGCCGCAGACGGGCGGCGGTGCGCAGCTGCATTTCCCCATCGTCCAGGGCAGCACCTTTCAGGATCTGCGTGAACGTTGCGCACGTGAGCTGGTGGCGATGGACTTCCCCGGCTATGCCGTCGGTGGCCTGAGCGTGGGTGAGCCGGAGGCGGACATGATGCGCATCGCGGAGTGGACCTGCCCCATCCTGCCCGCAAACAAACCTCGCTACGCCATGGGGCTCGGCACACCGCCGCAGCTCGTGGAGCTGATCGCACGTGGGATCGACATGTTTGACTGCGTCTTGCCCACGCGGCTGGCGCGAAACGGCACGGCTTTCACGCATGAAGGCATGATGAATCTGCGGAATGCCCAGTTTGCCAAAGACTTCCGCCCCATCGCGGAAGACACGCATCCGCTGTGTCAGGGCTTCTCCAGGGCCTACATCCGGCATTTAATCAACACCCAGGAGGTGCTGGGTTTAAGGTTGATTTCCCTTCACAATCTGCATTTCTACGCGTCCCTCACGTCCAGGGCACGCTCAGCGATCGAACAAGGTTGCTTTGCCGAATTCCGGGCAGAGGTCATTTCCCGTTACCAGTCTCGTTCCGAACCAATTGAATCATGATGTCCATCACACTCTCTGAAATCCTCGCTCAAGCTCCTGCGGGTGCCACACCTCCCGGCGGTCTCCTGGGCAATCCCATGGTCTTCATGGTGCTCATGTTTGTGATGATGTACTTCCTGCTCATCCGCCCCCAGCGTCAGCGTCAAAAGGAACTCGAGAAACTCATCAGCAGCGTCAAGGTCGGTGACCATGTCGTCATGAATGGCGGTGAGCACGGCATCATCACCAGCGTTAAGGACAAGACCGTCATGTTGAAGGTGGCGGACAATGTGAAGATCGAATACGAGCGCAGCGCCATCGCCTCCGTCTCCAAGAAAACCGAAATCGTCGAAGCCACAGCTGCCTGATCCATCCCCGCCTGAGCCTTCGTCTCACGGACCCATTTCTAATACACCACCACCACCCTCATGTCCCCAATCGTCACCTTCCTGATCGGCGCCGCCATCCTGCTGCTGCTTCTCTTTTACATCGGCACCGTGGTGCATAAAACCAAGCGCCTGATCGGTACGGCCCTCATCTTCCTGATGACGGCTTTCTCGATCATCACGGTGAACAACATGAAGATCGCTCTCGGTATCGACCTCAAAGGCGGTAGCGAGTTCGTGGTCCAGCTCCAGCCCGGCACGGCTGATGACGGCACGGTAAAGCCTGTCACCGCTGAGTCAGTGCAGCAGACCATCGCCATCCTGGAAAAACGTCTCAATCCGGAGGGCACCAAGGATCTCACGCTGCAACCTCAGGGTGATGACCGCGTGCTTGTCCAGATGCCGGGTGTGAAAGCTGAGGAGTTCGCCGACGTGCGTGCCAAGATCCAGCAGGTGGCCAAGCTGGAGTTCCGCATCGTCCATGAAAGAAGCTCCTCCAAGCTCTCCGAAATCAAAGCCAACGGTGGTGTCAAAGAGCCAGGCTGGGATGAATACAAATACAAGGTGGAGAAAGACAAAGACGGCAATGCTCTGCCCAATCGTGGCAGTGAGCTCGTTCGTAATCGTGCTGACATGGAAGGCAAGTATGTGAAGAGCGCCTTCGCCAACATGGATGCTGAAGGTTGGAAAGTTTACCTCAATCTGGATAGCGATGGCTCCAAGCTCTTCGACGACATCGCTTCTGTGAACAAAGGCCGCCAGCTGGCCATCATCGTCGATGGCGAGATCATCTCCGCTCCGACTCTTCAGACCGATCACTTCGGCGGCACCGCCGTCATCTCCGGTAACTTCAATCAGCAGAGCGCCTTCCAGCTCGCCACTCTCCTGGAAAATCCGCTGGAAAACCCCATGCAGATCCTTTCTGAGAGCGCCGTCTCCTCCGCCTACGGTGAGTCCTCCATCAATCAGGGCAAGTGGGTCGGCATCGGTGGCCTGATCATGACCACCCTGTTCATGCTCTTCATCTACCGCCTTGCTGGCTTGATCGCCATCGTCGGTCTCGTCATCAACCTTGCCATCCTCTTCGGCGGCATGTCCCTGTTCCAGTTCACTCTGACGATGCCTGGTATCGCCGGTATCGTCCTCACCATCGGTATGGCCGTGGATGCCAACGTGCTCATCTATGAACGTCTGCGTGAGGAAATGGAAGCCGGTCGCTCCCTCGCCGGTGCTCTGGAGGCCGCTTATGAAAAAGCCTTCTCCGCCATCGCTGACTCCAACATCACCACGCTGATTTCCGCCATCATCCTGTTCGCCATCTCCGGCGGTCTCGTGAAGGGCTTCGCCATCACCCTCATGATCGGTCTGCTTTCCTCCATGATCGGTGCCCTCATCGTCACCCGCGTCATCTTCATGTGGGTGATCGACAAAGGCATCCTCACCCAGATCACCACCACGCGGATCATCCCTGACCGCGTCTTCGACATCCTTGCCAAGGCCAAGGGCTTCATCATCGCCTCCCTCGTCGTCACGGCCATCTCCTTCGCGACTCTCGCCGTCAAAGGCGGTGCCAGCCTTGGCATTGACTTCCGTGGGGGTGGTCTCGTCCACGTTGAGCTGATCGAGGGCAAAAACATCGCTGATGCCGATCTCGACAGCCTGCTCAAGGGCCTGAAGCTCGACAATGGCAAGCCCATCGGCAGCTACTACCCGCAGCGGAAAGGCACCGCCACTGGTGGCGACGTCATCGCCATCCGCAGTGAGTTCGAGGCGGGTCCAGCCATCGAGCAGGCCGTCAAAACCAAGTTCAAAGACGTCATCAAAGGCACCCAGATCGAGCGCGTCGGTGCCACCATCGGCAGCGAGTCTGCCAAGACCTCCCTCATCGCTCTCGCCGTCGCCCTGATCGGCATCTTCATCTACCTCATGGCTCGCTTTGAGTTCGCCTTCGCCGTCGGTGCTGTGGTGGCTCTTGCCCATGACGTTCTCATGGTGCCAGGTCTCTGCGTTCTCTTCGGTCAGGAACTCAGCCTCATCCACGTCGGTGCCATGCTGACCATTGCTGGTTACTCCATCAATGACACCATCGTCGTCTTCGACCGTATCCGTGAAACCATCCAGCGCGGTGGCTCCGGCACGATTCGTGACCTCATGAACGAGGCCATCTGCAAGACCCTCAGCCGAACCCTCCTCACCGGTCCGACCGCTCTGGCTCCGATGGTCGTCCTCCTGTTCCTGGGCAATCCCGCCATGCTTGAGTTCGCCATGCCGATCACCATCGGTGTGATCCTCGGCACCTACTCCTCCATCTTCATCGCCAGCCCGCTGGTGCTCTGGTATGCGCAGAAGACCGGTCAGAGCCTCAAGCACAAGGTGCTGGAAACCCACGAGAAAGCTCAGAAAGACGCCGCTGCGGTGGCTTCTGCGAAGGCGATCTAATCCGTCCTGGCTCTCCTCTCTCTCCCTCCCCGCTCGCTGCCCACCTTTCCGAAGGTCGGCAGCGAGTTCGTATTCAGGGCATTCCTGCCCCGCGCAGAGGCGACAAGTTCCAAGAATGCCCCTGTTACGGCGATGGGTATTCCTGGAAAAAGTTTGCGGTGGTTCAGGACTGCTGCGCAGTAGTTTGCATTGGCTTGCCCAGAGTGATGCAGGCTTTAGCCTGCAATGGCTTAAAATCGGCTACTCGGAGTGGATGCGCACACCAGGCTGCTAACAGCCACGGTTTAAACATTGATGTTTGGGGATGCGCTGCGTAAGCTCAGCGCGCTTTGGCTGCTCTCTTTAAATCTCTGAGTCTCATTTCGGACCCGACACGGGTGCGCCTCATGCTCTTGCTGCAAAAGGAGGAGCTGAGTGTGGCGGAGTTGCAGGAGGTGTTGTCGCTGCCGCAGTCGAATATCTCCGCTCAGCTGAGCAAGCTGAAGTCTGCCGGGCTGGTCAGTGATCGGCGCTCGGGGAAAAACCGGCTTTACAGCATCGA
>CANHTV010000396.1 GCA_947463285.1 Verrucomicrobiaceae bacterium
ACCATCAAGCTCGGGGAGCATGGTTTCCAGACGCTGGGTGATCTGCTGAAGCTCCTCGCGGCTGAGTTTTTCGATCGTCTCTCGATCCACTCGCACGACATGCTGCTGACGTGCAATGATGCGTGTTTTGGCAATGGTCGGCAGCGTTTCGCTTTCCAGCATCGGGTCGGTGTTGACCCCTTCATCATTGAGCAGGCGCTTTAACTCACCAGCGGCACTGTCTTTACCGACACGTCCCATCAGATAGGCGTTTGGAGTAAAGGCTGAAAGGTTGCGCGCCACGTTGGCAGCACCACCGGGAAAGGTGGTTTCCTTGGTGACTTCGACGATGGGCACAGGGGCCTCTGGAGAAATGCGCCGCACCGCACCCCAGATGAAATGGTCCAGCATGACGTCGCCGATCACTAGGATGCGGCGGCCAGCCATGCGCTGGATAGCTTCATAAGCGCTGGAGGCAGAAAGCATGGAGCGAAAAGATTATCCGCGACGCGCACGGACGGCAGCAGCCAGCTCATCGAGCATGACTTCTGTCGTAGCCCAGTTGACGCAGGCATCAGTGATGCTCTGGCCATAAGTGAGAGTCTGTCCAGGTTTGGCGTCCTGACGACCTTCGACGAGGTGGCTTTCGATCATCACACCAGTGATGGCCGTGCTGCCAGCTCTGATCTGCTGGGAGACTGATTGCGACACCAGCGGCTGCTTGCGGTAGTCCTTGAGACTGTTGCCATGACTGAAATCAATCATCACACTGCCTGGCAGTCCACGTGAAGTGAGCTGATCCACGGCCATTTGGATGGCTGCGGCATCAAAGTTCGTGCCTGATTTACCGCCACGCAAAATGATGTGGCAGGCGTCGTTGCCTCTAGTCTTCACAATCGCAGCCACGCCATCCTTGGTGACGGAAAGGAAACAATGCTCACCAGCAGCAGCCTGAATGGCATCAAGGGCGACTTGGATACCGCCGTCCGTGCCGTTTTTGAATCCCACGGGCATGGACAGACCCGAGGAGAGCTGGCGATGAACCTGGCTCTCCGTCGTGCGTGCCCCGATGGCCCCCCAGGCTACGACATCCGCAATATACTGGGGTGTAATCACATCCAAAAACTCCGTGGCAGCCGGGACATCCATTTTGACCAGATCGATCAGCAAACGACGTGCCTCACGCAGCCCCGTATTGAGGTCATAGCTCTCATTGAGATGTGGGTCATTGATGTAGCCCTTCCAACCCACTGTGGTGCGTGGTTTTTCAAAATAGACACGCATGAGAATCTCCAAATCTGCGCCATATTTCGCACGGGCTTTTTGGATCAAAGCTCCGTATTCGATTGCCGACTTGTGATCATGAATGGAACAAGGACCCGTGACTACGAGAAGCCGGTCGTCTTTAAGCTTCAGAATGTTCTCGGAGCGCTTGCGTGTCTGCTCCACAAAAGCAGCATCCGCGTCACTGAGAGGCACGTCATGCATAAGCAGCACAGGCTGGATCAGCGGCAGAATCTCCGCCACGCGGAGATCGTCAGTAGGATGAGTTAGGCTCACGAGAAATCGGTCAGTTAGAAGAAAAGGGCCGTCAAAATGGGCTCTTTTTAGGGAATGGCAAGCTGGGTGTGCCTATGATGCCAGTTCTTGAGTAGCTGCCGCCCCCGGTCAGGCTGCTTGGGCTGCCACCGCTCACGACGTTAGAGAGTTCGCTGTACGACCACCGAGAAAGGTAGCGACGTGCCATCTCCCGATCTCAGCGACGCGTCGAAGAGGCATGGGAAATCTATGAATTACAGAAATTAGACTCCGCACATCCATTTGAAAAGCCTAAACTTAATAAAACTTAATTATCTGCACTCCACATCCTTTTCAAAACTCGCTCACAACAGGGTCAACTTGGACAAAGTCGGAATAATGATCGGAAGCGTCATGCTTAGCGCTACGAGTCGAGTCATTTGGGCTGCCAACTACGAGCAGCCTAGGGTTGAGAACTGCATACATGCCCCCCCAAACGCTCCCGCTCTCGTCCTGCGTCACCACCGACATCGACTCCATCCTTTTTCCATGGCTGGACCTGCCTTTGGTTCATTGGAATCACGTCTGCGCCTTGTGGCTGGACCTTGGATTTCCCGATAGTTTTTGATGACATCAATTACCTTCAGCAAAATCCGCTTTTTCTAGATTCTCAGAGCTTCAGCTTTCCCTTTCATTATCAGGAATTGCTTCAAAAGCCTGGAAAAATCGGCTTTGATCCAGACTGGCGATGAATTTTGTGCTGCACCCGGCGACCTACGCCACACTTCATTTTAATTACCTCTATGATGGATTCAACCCTCAATGGTATCGGCTGTTCAATGTCACGATTCATGCGCTGAAAGCCTGCCTGATTGATGCCTTTCTCCAGATGCTGTTAATCGTGGCCAAGAGTTCAATGAACATCACTTCAAAGCGTCGGGACAGTGCGATCGCGAAGCCACACTGTTTGCGGTGCACCCTCTGGCCATCGAATCCGTGACCTGCATTGTGCAGCACTTCACTGGGAGCCTTCTTCTATCTATTAACCTTGTTGCTCCAAATCTGCGCTTGGAGCGATGTGCATGAAGCCCGCCGTCAAAAATGGGGATGGGCAGCGCTATGGACGCTATTGCTAGGCCTGTTTACCAAGGAGTGTGCGATTACAACCCCCATTATGCTGGTGCTAATCGACGTGATGATTTGTCGCACTCACTGGCGAGATGACCTGCCGCGGAATCGTCTGCTGCTGGCCTGCCTGCCTATCATTCCCCTGCATGCCATGCTGATCTCATTCGTGCAAAATGCTGGCGCTTTGAGTCTGGATCATGCCATGAACATGACCAACATGCAGGCGGCTCCCTACCTGTTTGGCACTTCGCCCTCACTCAGACCACGGTGCTCATGCATTACTTCAGGCTCATTCTTTGGCCTTCCGGGCTGGTGCTTGATCCCGAATGGCCTTTGTATCATTCAGTTTTTGCGGGGCCTGTGCTTTCCAGTACACTGCTGATTTTGGCTGTGGTGGGCCTTGCTCATCTGGATGATAAAGCCTACTCAGGCCAGTCTTTCACGCCACCTTGGTGGTCTCGGCCTGCTCTGGTTTTCATCACCATCATTCCATCGTCAGGTCTGGTGCCTCTACCTGATCTGGAGGCGGAGCATCGCTCCTACTTGCCCTCTGTTGGCATATACATCGCCTGCGCTTTGCTTCTGGATTTTATAGTATCCAAGCTCGCTCTTTTAGCACGTTTTCAGTTAGGCATGAATCGCATCGTTGCAGTTATGATTATCATGCTGTGCCTCACGACGTGGCAGCACAACAGCGTCTGGAGCTCTGGAATCAGCCTCTAGCAGGATGTAACCGAAAAAAGCTCCGGACGCGCGCGCCTGGAACAACCTCGGAGCGGCTCACATCAAGCGTGGACAGTTTAAAGAAGCCATCCAGGCCTACCTGCGTGCGATCGAACTGCTGACCAGCTATGAGATCCCTTACCTGAATCTCATGATCTGCTACAACCAGATGCAGTCGTTTTCATCCACTCTGCTTATTCGCGAAAAGCTCTTGTAATCTTCTCCGGCAGCGGTGGGAAACGTGCAAGTATTGTATCAGGAGGCTCTGGCTAGGTTCAGGATCAAGCAATTGGCGCAGACGGAGGATGTTCTGGATGAGGTTGTCCAAAAATCGCCAGATCACCGGCCAGCCCTTGTTCTACTGGGCTCCACGCATCAGCAAATGCGCCGTCATGTGAGTGCCCTTCGTTACTTCGAACGAGCAGCAGAGTTTGAAGCACCCAATGAGTCACTCAAAGAACTCATCAGCCTATCACGCAAAAAATTTGAGTGACCGCAGCCTCTCCACAAACCAGTCACGAGCGAGTGATCGAGCAATGATCATGCGAAAAAATGTCTACGGCTAATACCCTATGTATTCAGAGCCACCTCAAGGAGCCTGATCGCTGGCGGTGCGAAAGCCTCGGGCCAGGGTGGTCTCGTTGGCGGATTCAGCGAAGAAGCGGGTCGTGAGTAAATCGTTGCTGCTTTTGAGCGCGAAATGACCGCCTCG
>CANHTV010000397.1 GCA_947463285.1 Verrucomicrobiaceae bacterium
GACATCTCCATGCCCACATGCAGCGGCAGCATCATGCCTTCATAATCCTCAGGCGAACCCACGCCGTAGATGCAGGACACACTGGCGATAACGATGACATCTTTGCGCGTGATCAGCCCGCCCATGCTTGAGAGTCGCAGCCGCTCGATCTCCTCATTCACATTGGAATCCTTTTCAATGTAGGTGTCCGTGCGTGGAATGTAGGCCTCCGGCTGGTAGTAATCGAAGTAACTAACAAAGTATTCGACCGCGTTTTCAGGGAAGAAGTTTTTAAACTCCGAGTACAGCTGCGCCGCCAGAGTCTTGTTGTGCGAAAACACTAGCGCAGGCTTGCCGACCTGAGCGATGATGTTCGCCATGGTGAAGGTCTTCCCTGAACCCGTCACACCGAGCAACGTCTGGTGACGATTACCCGCACGAATGGATTTCACCAGCTTTTCAATCGCCTGTGCCTGATCGCCACAAGGCTCATATTCGGTGTTAAGCTTGAAGGGTGAGGTTCGCATCTCGTTCAGTTCGTCTGCACTTCCTTCATGGATGCTGATGACTCTGAATTCAATTAGGGAAAGAAAAGCCTCAGTAGCTGACGATACTTCACGCTCTTGATATGAATGCCGCCTCCCCCGACAGAATCGTTGTTGCAAAAAGCATCAGCCTCTTTTTCTGCCTTTTCTTGATCTCCAACGCCTCCTCAGCCGAGGCCGGGCGAGATCACTGGTCTGTACAGCCGATCAAAGAGGCTTCAGCTTTAGCCCAATCTCTCGGGCTAAAACCCGAGCAACTCTCCATCGACACATTCATCGAAGCCAAACTCCGCAAAAACGGCCTCTTGATGTCTCCGCAGGCGGATGCACGCACACTCTCACGCCGCCTCCATTTCGATCTCTTAGGCCTGCCGCCTGACATCGACCATCAGGCAGGGAGACCATTAGACAAGGAGAGGAGCGAAGCCCCTGTCTCATTGTCTCCCCATCCCATTGTCTCCTCATCTTCCTATGAGTCGCTCGTGGACTCCCTGCTCGCCAGCCCGCACTATGGCGAACGCCAGGCCCGCCACTGGCTCGACATTGTCCACTACGCCGACACGCACGGTTTTGAGCGTGATCAGCTCCGCCCCAATGCCTGGCGCTACCGCGATTATGTCATCGACTCTTTCAACTCGGACAAACCTTACGACCTATTCCTCCGCGAACAAATCGCGGGTGATTTGCTCCCGAAGCCAAACCTTACCGCTCTCGGTTTCCTCGCCGCTGGCCCGTGGGACTTCGTCGGTCAGATGGAAACACGGTCCGACATGCTGCGCCGTGCTGCGCGCGCCCTAGATCTGGATGACATCGTCACGCAGACGCTCACCTCCACGATGGCTATCACCATCAACTGCGCCCGCTGCCACGATCACAAGCTCGATCCCATCACGCAGGAGGAGTATTACCGCCTCTGGGCCGTTTTCGCAGGCGTTAAACGCGGTGACCTCGAAACCGATCCCACAGAGTCCAAACGCGTTGCTGCGGATAAGGCCCGCCTCAGCAAAGAACTCGCTCAAACACGCACCCAGATCAGCAAGCTCGCTGGTGAAGGCCTCGAACTCGCCAAACTCATCCCAGAAGCCTCCGGCATCGACATCCGCAACGGCTCCATCACAAAGAACAAGCTCGGTTACTTCCGCGACATCCAGGCGAACCGCCTTCAGAAGGTCGAAAACGTGCCCGGCGTGAAGTCGGTCTTCCTTCCCGATGGCAAAGGCAGCGTCACCGTGGACTTCAAAATCGAGGTAAAAGGTATCCCAGCCACCAGCGGCCACTTTTGGGACACCATCGCAAATCATCCCATCAGCTCCCAGCGCAGCACCAAGCTCGGTGACACGGACTTCGCCGCCAAAGGCCACAGCATGCTCGCCATGCATGCAAACAGCGGCATCACTTTTGATCTGGCAAAACTCCGCGAGCAAAGTGGTCTCAAAGCCATGCGTCTCACGGGCCTCGTCGGTTTTGGAGCCGCCCAAGAGGCTGCTACAACCAAGGCCGATTTCACCGTCTTCGTCGATGCCGAGCTAAAATTCCAAAAGCTCAAACTCCGCAAAGATGAGACCGCCGCGCTCGACCTCGAAGTGCCTGCGAAAGCCAAAACACTCACCTTGATCGCCACCGACGGCGGCGACGGCATCGGCAACGATCTCCTTTTCATCGGCGATGCCAAGCTCACGCCCGAAGTGGCGGAAACACGCCTCACCGAGACCGATCAGGCCACTTTGAAAAACCTCCGCGGCATCGCCACGAAACTTGAGGCCGACATCAAAGCCCTGCCCGAGCCCGAGAAAGTCTATGCCATTGTTTCCAGTGAAAAACCGCCCATCATCAAAGTGCAACGTCGCGGCAATCCCGAGGACGAAGCGCAGGAAGTCACGCCAGGTAGCTTTTCATGGGTGAATCATGCTTCCGCAGCCTTTGGCGATCAAACCACACCTGAAACACAGCGCCGACTCGCCCTCGCCAACTGGATCACCCATCCAAACAACCCGCTCACCGCTCGCGTGATCGTGAACCGCCTCTGGCATCATCACTTCGGCCAAGGCCTGGTCACTACCCCCAGCGATTTCGGCCTCGGCGGCGACCAACCCAGCCATCCCGAGCTGCTCGACTTCCTCGCGAATGAACTCATCACACACGATTGGAGCTTGAAGTACCTCCACAAGCTCATCGTCATGTCGAAGGCCTATCGGCAAGAAAGTAGTTTCGGGTTCAGCCGAAATGATGCGGCTAAAGCCGCAGCCACTTTAGACTCCTCGAACCGCCTGCTCTCTCATCAAAATCCACGCCGTCTCGATGCCGAAACCTTGCGCGACACCGTGCTCGCCATCTCTGGTAAACTCAATCCCAAGCGTGGCGGTCCGGGCTATCGTGACTTCGACTACACCGAGGCTTACGCCCCCATTTACAAATACGTCACACCTGACAAACCCGAGCTCTGGCGTCGCAGTATCTACCGCTTCATCGTGCGCACCACGCCACACCAGTTCATGACCACCTTAGACTGCCCCGATCCCGCAAATTTCACACCCGCGCGGGCTCAAACAACGACAGCCCTGCAAGCGCTCACCCTCAGCAACAACGAGTTCATGCTCCAGCAGGCCCGCTATCTCGCCGAACGTGCCAAAACGCCTGAGCGAGCCTTTCAGCTTTGTTTCCAGCGTGATGCCACCCAGGAAGAAATCACTGCGGCCACATCACTGGATCTCTTTTCCCTCTGCCGCATGCTCATGAACTCCAACGAGTTTATCTATGTGGACTGATCCTCATCCATCTCAGCAGCAAACATGGCAACCTTCTCTTTGGACTCTTTCTCGACGAGGAGAAGTGAATGCGTCATAAAGATAACTTCTCGTTTCGTTTATCACCCTCGCACTTTTCACACTCATGAATCACCCCCTCACCTTCGCTCTCTTTGCCTTGGCTTTCTCCCTCCATGCTGACCCTGTGCCGCTTTTTGACGGCAAAACCTTCACTGGCTGGGAGGGCGACACCGGCAGCGTTTGGCGAATCGAAGACGGAGCGCTCGTCGCAGGCTCATTGGAGAAAAAGCAGGAGAAGAACAACTTCCTCGCCACCGAGAAAAAGTATGGGGACTTTGAACTCACATTGAAATGGAAGCTCGAAGGCACGGAAGGCTTCGTGAACGGCGGCGTGCAATTCCGCACCGTCCGTATCCCGAATCACCACGAGGTCTCCGGCTACCAGGCCGATCTCGGCAAAGGCTACGACGGCGCTTTGTATGACGAAAGCCGTCGCAAGAAGATGATGGCTCAGCCCACGCCCGAAGTGCTCGCCAAAGCGCAGAAGCCCCTCGGCGAGTGGAACGACTACCGCATCCGCGCCGAGGGCAAACGCATCCAAATCTGGCTCAATGGCGTGCAGACCGTCGATTACACCGAGGCAGAGTCCAACATCGACACCACTGGCATCATCGCCGTGCAAATCCACGGCGGCGCCACCTCAATCGTCCGCTACAAGGACCTCATGATCGAGGAACTCGCAGC
>CANHTV010000398.1 GCA_947463285.1 Verrucomicrobiaceae bacterium
GCCAACGTGCTGGCGCTGATACAATAACTCTCAAAGTCCCCAGTCACCTTCGGCGATGACGTGGCGGAAGGGGTGATTTTTCAGCGGCGTGGGTAGGCTGTGGCAGTGACAGAGGTTTTCTTCACGGCTGTATAAAAAAGGCAGTCCATGCCAGGGATCATCTGGGAAAAAGGTGGGCAGGCTGATCAGGGGCCAATGGCGGCCTTTTTCTGCCGGGCTGTTTTTCATTAGCCAGCCGACAAGACTCTGCAGCTCAGCGTCGGTTTCACGCGTGGTGAACCAGTCCTTCACGTACCATGTGGGCACTCGGCGGAGGGGTTTCGGTGCCACGGTGAGGTAGGAGGTGACCATGCCAAACTGATCCACGGCACCAATGAAGTGATGCTTACGCATGGGGGAAGTCATGTACCAGCGCAGGTAATCCGGCGTGATGTGCTTCTGCAGCTGCCCACGGGGCCGCGCGGGATGCACAGCACTGATGCGTCGGACGTCGGTGATGATCTCCATGCCTGCGACCAGTGGTGCGGGGTGGGTATCTGTCAGTGCGGCCAGGGCGCTGCCGATACAGCCACGGGGCACCAGACGCCGGGTCATCTCCCGCCGTGCCAACCAACCCCAGCGGGCCAGGAGCTGCTGCACCTCTGGGCTGGGAGTGGTATCTACTAGGACACAAGTGACGCCTTCACGCTGTATTTTCATTCCCATGGGTACTACGGCGTGACGATGAGTCGGCGCCACGGCCCAAGAAGTGGCGATGAGGGCTGGGATGGGCCGCCCCTGTGGATCTTCATAAAACGTGGGGATCACCCCCAGGTAGCCGACGATCTTACCCGCATCTCGCAATACCCAGCCACGGCTCGCATGAGCACAGGCGAAGGGATTTTCATCCCACCAAAAAACCAAGCGCTGATGCCACTGCTGCGGTGTACAGGATCCTTCTCCCTGAAAATGAGCCATCAAAAACGGCACCAACTCTGCACGCGCAGAATCGCTGTCTTGGTAGGGCTCGAGTTGAACGGGCATCTTTTTTATACGCATCATAAATGCCAAAGCCAGCAGGAAATCCCCCAGCTGATTGCAGCTTATCACTCAGAGTGATGGCTGAAACATCCCATGGACTGAAGAAGCTGATTTCGTCATTCATCAGCCGTCCCTTGTCATTCCCAGGCATCCGGCTAAGAGTCGCCGAATGTGGAGCGTGTTTACAGCTCCATGCTCTCTGATCCCTATTTGCACATGACCGCCGCTCCAGCTCCGATCCCCACCGAACACACCGACGAACTCAACGCCCGCATTCTGGCTGTGAGTGAGGACTGTGTGAAAGGCTTTAACCAGCATCCTTTCCAATACATCGCGGAGCAAAGCGGCCTGCCGTTTGACACGGTTATCGAGCGTATCCGCGCCATGCTCACCGCCGGAGTGATCCGTCGTGTGCGCCAGACCTTGCTGGCCAACAAGCTGGCTGAAGGTGCCCTCATCGCCTGGAAGCTGCCTTCGGACAAGCTCGACGCAGCTTTCGAGTTCCTCTTCAAACAAGATCCTTTTAGTGGCCATGTGGTACTGCGTAGCACGGACCGTGAAGTCAGCGGCAGTGATTTCCGCCTCTGGACGACCCTGAAGGTGCCTCAGGATCGAAACATCAATGACCACTGCGACGTGCTGAAGCGTCTCATTGGAGCCGAAGATTATTACACCATGCAGGCCCACGGCATCTTCGCCCTCGGTGTCGGTCATGTGCGCCGCAAGTCCATGGAGCCCGGCTTCAAGGCCGATGAACCAGCTGTGATGATGACCACCAACATCGCTGATCTCGATCAGGAGGAATGGAACGTCCTGCTACATCTCAAAGGCGACCTGAGTGCCGAAGAAATCTGCCCCGAGCCCTGGGCCGGACGTGCCGCGGCCGCTGGCACTTCCCTGGAACGTTTTTGTGAGGTCGCCAAACAGCTGGATCACAAAGGCGTCATTGGTCGCTTCTCTACCTTCCTGGAGCATGTGAAGCCAAGCGCAACTGGCGTGCGCGTGACTCGCTTCAATGCCCTATTTCACTGGAAAGTGCCCAAGGGCATGGAAGAACGTGCTGGAGCAGAAGTCGGTCGTCATCCGATCATGACCCACTGCTACTGGCGTGAGGGCGGTGAGCGCTTTGCCAACGTGAATATCATGGGCGTCATCCACGGCACCGACAAAGAAACCGTCCTCACCCACAAGGCCGCCATCGACAAGCACCTAGCCGATGTCGGCATCCCGCTGGAATACACCAACGTCTTCTGGGGCGGCCGTAGTGAGATCAAGCCCAGCGAGATCAGCCCGATCGTCTTCAAAGAATGGCACGCCAAGTGGGCGGATGTGGCTGGCCCGGTGGTCTGAAGAATAGGAAGTTCAAAGCTCAGGGTGCAGTTCTCGACTGAGAACTCCGCCCTGAGCACTTGATCAAAGTCTGTTAGGCACTCGCTGGTGTCACAGCCTGAACACACGCTGGCTGTTTTCCCACAGAATCTTTCGCTCGACACGCTTGCTGGAGGAAAGCTTGCGGATCATGGCGATGGTCTGGCCCCCCTGGCAGCCGGGTCCGCGCCCGAAGTGATCCGCACAGTCACTGCCATAGAAGATCTTGTCCTGATGACGGTCAAAAAAGGCCGTGGTGTGCTGTTCATCACGCGTCAGAGCCAGCAGACCGGAACCTGCGGACATGTCGGCAAACATGTTCGGATAGTCGCTCAAATAACGATCCGTGATACCGCCGGGTGTGATCTTACCTTTCGGATAGAGCACTTTTTGATCATGGGCTTGGTCGATGTTTCCCCAGAAAGTCTGAGCGTGGCCGATGAAGATCGTCTTAGGATACTTTGCCAGCATCGTATGCAGTCGCTCATAGCCTCGATTGTAGGTCTGAAACTGGAAGTGCAGCAGAATCGGCACCTGATAGGCAGCCGCCAGTTCATAAAGCTTCTGGCTGTGAGACGAGTCACACTCCACATCAAATTTCTGCTCCCCAATGATGCAGGCCCCCAGCTTCAGCCATTTTTCGATTTCCGCCGGAGCCGTTTCCAGATCCGTCACTTCATTGACGCCCCACAGATAGCTCTGCGGATTGGCCTGGGCGATCTTCATGCAAGTCTCCGTGCCGCCACAGCGAGCCGCGAGGCCATTGGATTTACCCTTGTGCGTGGAGGCGCTGACCGTTGGTGTGCCCGCTGGCAGCAAGATCGTCTTGGTGACACCCATGGCCTGCTGATGAGTCAGAAGATGCGCATCCTCACGGTCGTGGTAATGCGTGTGCTGATGGATGTCGAGGACCGGCTCAGCCACCGCCGCCTCCTGTGCCAAAGTGGAAGCAGCAAGGCTGGAAAGAGCCCCAGAGATGAAAGCGCGGCGCGTAGGCTGATAGGTCATGCCTTTTCAATACGCGACTTCACCGGGATCCTAACGACGCTGGGTCAAACGTGTCAGCCAGGGCACCATGAAGACGCTGCCAATGATGATTGCGGCTCCGGCGTAAAACCCACGGCTCATGTATTCCTGCGAGCCGAAGATGATTGCCGCAAGGATGATGCCATACACGGGCTCCAGATTGTAGATCACATTCACCGTGAAGACGGACATGCGCTGGAGCACCTCCATGTAGCCAGCGTAAGCCCAGACGGTGCAGAGTGAGGAAAGAATCAGCAGCCAAAGCAGATTCTCCCAATCAGGCAGCGTCAACTGTCCCGGCGTCAGGCAGAGCCAGCCGAGCAGACTGACGATCAATGCACCCGTCATCTGGTAGGCGCCCATCACCGAGTAATGCATCCGCGAGACGAGTTGTTTATTGATCACCGCAAAGATGGCTGCCACCAGAGCGGCGACCAGAGCCACGCTAAACCCCTGCCAGTAGCGCAGTTCCACCTCATAGATCATGCAGACCGCTGCGACCATGATCGCACCGACAAGCAACTCCAGAGGTCGCCAGCGCCGAGTGCCGTCGATCCAGGGCTCGATCAAAGAACACCACAACATGGCAGTCGGCATCGCAGCCAGACAGACGGA
>CANHTV010000399.1 GCA_947463285.1 Verrucomicrobiaceae bacterium
ATCATGCAGCTCGGCCATGAGTTCAGCGGCCTCGATGTTCGCGGGGTCTTCGGGGTCCAGCTTATGCTGCTTATACCCCGCGACGAAGGCGAAGTGGCGGATGTGCTTATGCAGCTCAGTGACGGGGAAGCTGATGGACTCCCCATCCCCCTCTAGGTCATGCAGGGCGATCTTTTGGAAATCTGAGACAACGAGGTAACGGGGGATTTCCTTACCCCTGCCGGTATCTTGAAGGCCGCGAATGTAGCCCATCCCCTGGGCGTGTGCTTTATCCAAGTCCTGCCCGGCGCTCTTATGCTCGCCGAGGAGCTTGCCGGGCCAGAAGATGTCGATAGCGCCCCAGCTTCCCGAGAGCTTTTTTACCGGCTCCTCGAAACTGGCAACGGTGCGTCGCTTGATACCGAAGATGTCGAAGAACTCGTTCCAGAAGGTCTGGCGCTCGGCAGCTTCGCGGGTTTCATTCTTCCAGTCGTTTCCGAACTTGATGGCGCGGTGTTTGATTTCGTTCCAGGAGAGGGGCATGGCGGCGATGAAAGCGGTTCTAGCTAGGGATGGCAAGGGAAGTCGGAGGGCACTGAGCACTGAGTTGCCTTGGCTAAAAAAAGATCTGGCTGCCGAAAATTTATTCTTGTCGGGAAAGGGGCTGTTTTGGTACAAGCCCGGCTCATGCCAACGCCACTCCGATGGGACTCAGGACATCGCTGGAATGAACCCGGTCTTGTCTGGGATGGTTTTGTGCCGGAACCACCAAAGCCAATCCAACCAGCAGCCACGACGCTGCGACACCAACCAAGAGCCATGAACGACTACTACCTGAACCGAATCAACATGGGCAGAAAAGTCTTTGCCTGTCTGGATGCGCCTGACCATGAACCGCTGTGGAAAAACCAGCCGCCGCTGCGCCTCACGGCAGCTGTGGCGGAGGCACGCGTGCTGCTGACGGACTTCGAAACGCTGGCGAAGAATCTGAGCCAGTCCACCACGGGCAGCGCCGCCGACAAGGCCCGTGAAGAGCGCGAGCTGGAAGATGCTGCCCACGAGCTGGGCCGCCTCGTGGTCCGCTGCTGCCGGGCTGCTGGCGATGAAGCCGGGGCGGCCACCTTTGACCGCCCCATCTCCGGCTGGCGGAAGATGCGTGATGAAACGCTGCTGCAAACGGCCCGCGCTCTGGAAGCCAAGGCGGGTGCCATCGCCGCGATGCCCGCAGGTGCTGACTACGGCATCACCCCCGCCCGTGTCGCCGCGCTGAAAAAGGAGGCGGATGATTATGATGCGCTGATCGTGGCCCCTGATGAGGCTATCAACCGCCGTGTCATCGCCACACAAAAGGTGCGTGGAGCTTATGCGGCCTTTGATGATAAGCTGGATGAGATCGGTGACCTGCTGCTGCCGCTGCGTAGCACGGCGGCTGGTGCCGAGCTGGTCGCTGCGTATGAGCAGGCTCGTACGATCAATGATCGCGGTCGCCGTCCCGGTGAAAATCCCGAGCCGCCGCCTCCAACTCCGCCACCAGCCCCGTGAGTGAGAGATCAGCGGAAGAACCCGAGCGCACCGCGAGGTGCGCTCTTTTTTTTGCCAGTAGGCGGGCTCGCCAGAGCACGGGGATTGAAAGGTCTCACCGCACCTTTCCCAAGCCCCTCGTCCTGGTGGACGAAGCTACGGCGGGAGCTCGAAAACCTCTTTTTTGAGCTAAAAAGGGCGTTTCCTAACTTTTCGGGTCTGTTTCCGCGCTTCGCGAGTTCGTTTCCGTTCTTTGTGGGTCTATTTCTTGAATTTTCGAGTCGTCCGCTGCGCTTGACGATGCGGTTTCACCTTTTTTTGATGGTTTTTCTCGGTTCATCGAAGGACTCGCAGCGGTTTTGCCCCTATTTCCGTAAGTAGTCCGTCAATTTCTGCGGATTTGGGTCTTGTTCCCAAAAACCGAAGTCTCTTTCCCGACTTCGTAAGTCAATTGCTACGCTTCGAGAGTCAGTTTCCAGGCATCACTACTCAATTTCCGTTGTTCGTGACTCAATTTCTCTGGTTGGCGATTCAGTTTCCGCAGTTCTTGACTCAATTTCTTCGGTTAGCGATTCATTTTCCGGTGTTTGTGAGTCGATTTCTTCTGTTCGCGGGTTCATTTCCGCAGCTTTCCAGCCGAGAAAGATTTTTGCTGCTCGCCGTCATCTGCGACAGCATGATCAGCCTAATGAAAATTTTTCGCTTTCTGCTTATCGCTCTGAATTGGAGTGCCTGGATGGCTTTTTCCGCCGAGCCGGGTTTTCCCAAATTCGCGGCGGCGACGGTTCACCCGCTGGCGACTGAGGCGGCGGTGAATGCGGTGAAGCGTGGCGGCAATGCGGTGGATGCAGCGATTGCGGCTGGGCTCACTCTCGGCGTGGTGGATGGGCATAACTCCGGCATCGGCGGCGGCTGTTTCCTCGTCATCCGTGCGGCAGATGGTGAGATCACCTGCATCGACGGACGTGAGATGGCCCCGGCTAAGGCGAGTCGCGATATGTATGTGATCGGTGGCAAGCTGGATAATGAGGCAAGCAAGACGGGGGCTTTAGCTTCAGGTATTCCTGGCGCGCTCAAGGCCTATGAGCTGGCTCTAAAAAAACATGGCAAACTGACGCTGGCGGATCTGCTGCTGCCTGCGGCGGAGATAGCCGAAAAGGGGTTTGTACTGGATGAAGTGTATGCACGGAAGCTCGCGGCCACGGCATCGAAGCTGAAGCTCTTTCCTGCCTCTGCTGCATTGTTTTTCAAAGCGGATGGCAGCCCTCTGCAAAAGGGTGACAAGCTCGTGCAGATGGATCTCGCGAAAACCTATCGCGCCATCGCTGAACATGGCATCGAGTGGTTTTATGGGGGCGACTTTGCGACGCGAACAGAAGCCTGGATGCGTGACAACGGTGGCATCATGACGGCTGAAGATTTCCGTAACTACAAGGCTGTGGAGCGCGAGCCGGTGAGAAGCAGCTATCGCGGTTACGACATCGTTTCCATGCCGCCACCGAGCAGCGGTGGTGTGCATCTGGCGCAGATTTTGCAGATCATGGAGCCTTTTCCCGTGCGCCATCTGCGGGCCAGCAGCCGGGTGCATCTGGTGACGGAGGCGATGAAGCTGGCCTTTGCGGATCGTGCCTACTGGCTGGGTGATCCTGATTTCGTCAAAGTGCCGAGCGGGCTCGTTGATCGTGAATACACGAAGACGCTGGCGGCCAAGATCAATCTGGATCACGTCACGCCCGTGCCCGGTCATGGCACACCGCCACGCTGGGAGGGTGATGTCTTCGGTAAGCACACCACGCATCTCAGCACGGCTGATGCGGATGGGAACTGGGTGGCGCTGAATCAAACGATCAACACCGCCTTTGGCAGCAAGGTCATCATCCCCGGCACCGGCGTGCTGCTCAATGATGAGATGGACGACTTTGCCGTGCAGCCTGGCGTGCCCAATGCCTTCAAGCTCATCGGTGCAGAAGCCAACGCCGTCGCTCCCGGCAAGCGTCCGCTCTCCAGCATGACGCCGACCTTGGTCTTCAAAGATGGCCAGCCCATCATCTCCGCTGGTGCGGCGGGCGGGCCGACGATCATCACGCAGACGCTGCTGCTGATCTCAAACATCCTTGATCAAGGCATGGAGCCCAATGCTGCGCTGAAGCAGCCGCGCTTTCATCATCAGTGGAATCCTGATGAGCTGAAGATCGAGACCAGCTTTGATGACTCCACGCTGAAGCGTGTGGAGGCTCTCGGACACAAGCTGGAGAAAACGTCAGGCTTTGGGGCCTGTCAGTGTGTGTTTTGGGATGAATCGCGAAATCTGCTGATTCCTGCTCATGATCCCCGCATACCCGGCAAGGCCGATGGCTGGTGATTCTTTCGCTGCCCAAGTTTTTATCCACATGCCCGTCTCTACTGTTCGCTGCTCATGCTTTACGCCAAACCATTGATTCCTGTCTTGATTGTTCTCATGCTTGTTCACGTCGGCGCTCTGCGGGCTGTGAAAGCGGCGGTGCCAGAG
>CANHTV010000400.1 GCA_947463285.1 Verrucomicrobiaceae bacterium
AGGCGGCCCACGATCATGCGGCGGAGTAAAATCTTCGCCGAAAAGAAACGCAGCGATCTCGTCACGCGGCGGCGGCGGTGGTGGCGGATCATCGACGCCGTCTCGCTGAAGACGGCGACTCAGCTCGGGGTGCATGCTCTGGATGTGCCTGCGAACTTCGTCAGGGATCTGGACATCGATACCCGCGATGCGTTTGCTGGGAAAGGCTATCAAGGCCGTCTTTACATCATGACGCTGGCCGAAATCCAGCAGGAGCCGATCCCAGTCCTGGTGAGCTGATGCGCTCATGGCGGCATACACTTCACGCCCGATGGTTTGCAGCCTATCTGCGACAATTCCGCCGAGAGCCCCCTGCATTCCTTCATGAAACTGCCAGCGCAGAACGATCCAAAAACCACTGCCAAGCACGATAACATTCACCAACAGCCAAAGAAGGATGCGGGCATAGAGATTGTAAAAACGGCGCGGCATGTCAGTGACGAGACTTTAGCCCGAAGTGGTTCGAAAAAGCTACTGCGACTTCGGGATCTCTTTGTGGACGGGTAAATTGGCTCTCGTCAAAAAGTGACTGCGCGATTAGGTTCTCATGAATCCCTTATCACTTCATGCATTCCGTTTGGTCCATACGCCTCGTCAGGGCACTGTTTTTGGCTCTGTTCATTGTGATTGGTATCGCTGTCGCGCTCGGCATTGAGCAGCCATGGTGGTTTGGGGCGGTGATTGGCGGTGTTTCGATGGGGCTGCTCATCGTGCTGGACATGATTTTTGCTCGCTTCAGCCTGCGGAATTTTTCACATGCCACGTTTGGTCTCGGCATTGGTTTATTTTGTGCCTGGCTTGTCACGCGCATCGGCATCTTTCAGCTCGGAGTATTTCAGCGCATGGAAAATCTGGATGATGTGCGCAACGTGACGGAGTTTTTGATCTACGTCTCATTTGCCTTTTTTGGCGTAACCTTTGGTCTGCGCAGTGACCGCGATCAGTTTGCCTTCATCATTCCTTATGTGCGGTTTCGGCAGGATGGTGCGGAGGGGGAGCCACTGCTGTTGGATACCAACATCATCATTGATGGACGCATCATGCAGGTGGTGAACACCGGTTTTATCAGTGGGGCGCTGGTGGTGCCGCGCTTCGTTTTAGAGGAACTGCAAAGGCTCACTGAATCCGGCGATTCCCAGAAAGTGCTGCGTGGCAGACGTGGACTTGAGGTCATGGAGAAAATGCAGGGTGTTAGTGGCTTGCGCCTCTCCATCCACGAGGAAATGACGGTGGAAAATCGCCTGCAATCCGTGGATGTCCGCTTGGTGAGCTTGGCTCGTCAGCTCAATGCACGCCTGCTAACCAATGATGAAAATCTCGCCAAAGTCTCGCGTCTGCGTGGCATTCCGGTGCTCAGCTTTAATGACCTCGTCCTAGCTCTACAGCCTCAGCTAAACCCTGGCGATGAGCTTTCACTGCATCTGACCCGGACGGGCAAGGATAAACATCAGGCCGTGGGTTATCTGGTGGATGGAACGATGATTGTGGTCAATCAGGCGGCGGCCTTTGTCGGCCAGACTGTGGATGTCATCATCTCCAGCGCATTGCCGACCTCGGCGGGAAGGCTCATCTTTGCGGAAATCAAACACTGAGCCGACGACGACGCACGGCCGCTGCGGCGCCTAAAGCGAGCAGGACTAGGCTGCCCGGCTCTGGTACCGCGATGATGCTGAGGATTTCTGTCGAGCTTGTCGAGATGCGCGAGGCAGCCCAGTTGGTGGTAATATCGCTTGGCTGATCCGCGATGAGTGAGGGACCTACATAGAGACCACCTTGATCGAAAATCGCTGCCTCAAAGGAAGCTCCTCCATCCAGGCTGAAGTAGCGCTCGACGCCATAGTTCACACCTGCGAGAAACCAGTCTGGACCTTCTTGGATGAACACGCCTCCTCCTGAATCATTGGCTGAAAAGGTCGCTTCCTGCTGTCCGCTGACGGCATCAAAATCAGCGAAGAGAAAATCGGAATAGATGGCATCCACCTGATTGGCTCCCCAGCGGGCGGTGCCATCCGAAGGGGTGTTAAGCCAGCCTTTGAGATCACCTCCCTGGATCACCTCAGCCCCACGATCTCCACCGAGGCCATGAGTAACCAGCGTTTTCCCAGCTTCTGAAGTGCCTGTGTAAATCTGTGCATAGCTGCTGAAGGTTTCGTTGATCTTGAAGATGCGCAGGTCGGTGCCTGCGATGTCCCAGTAACCGACGCTGCCATTTGCTGAGGCATCAATCGTGTAGGTAATGTCGGCAGTTCCATTCATCGCTGCGGGGCTGACAAAGGTGCCGCCCTGAGTGCCGAAGTGCTGGGCGGTGATGAAGTGCTGAGGCGAAATCATCGTCCCCAAATACCCGCCATACTTGCCCTGGTATGACCAACCACTATCCTCGTAAATGCCTGTTGGTGCGGTGGTGTTGGCTGATGGATCACCCGTGTCATAGAGTATGATGGCTTGGCCATCGCCTGCAGTCATGCCGATAAGCATCAGCATGAGACCGCAGTTGAACAAAATTCTGGATAGGGGTGCCATTCACAGAAATTAACTTGCCTGCGATATAATTGCCATAACAAACATCACGCCACCACATTATTAAGGATGGCTTCAGTCATGCGCATGGCTTGAACGTTGCGCCTTACTTCATGGACTCGGACGATGCGTGCGCCTTGCTCGCGTGCCTGGGAAGTGAGCGCCACTGTGGTCCAGTCGCGGTCTTCGATGGCATCAGATTCGATCAGCCGGGCGATCATGCTTTTCCGTGAGACACCGACGAGCAGTGGGCGGCCCGCATCCAGCAGCTCTGGCAGTGCACGCATCAAGTCGAGATTGTGTTCCAACGTTTTTCCAAATCCGAAACCAGGGTCGAGAACCACACGCCGAGTGTCGATGCCTGCATATTCCAGACAGTGCAGACGCGCCGTGAAATACTTCTGCACATCTATGACAACGTTGCCGTATTCCGGCTGTTTTTGCATGGTTTGCGGCGTGCCGATCATGTGCATGATCACGAGCCCAGCATCCGAATCTGCAGCGACTCTGAGCATGGCCGGATCTCCGCGCAGTCCCGTGACGTCGTTGATGATGTCAGCCCCAGCCTCCAAGGCAGCGCGGGCCACTGATGCCTTCATCGTGTCGATGGAGATAAGCGTCTGAGTAACGGCCCTCAGTGCCCGGATCACCGGGATCACACGGCGGATTTCTTCGGCTTCGGCTACTGGTTCTGCACCTGGGCGAGTGGATTCACCACCGATGTCGAGAATGTCAGCCCCTTCACGGATCAGCTCCAAGGCGTGTTCCACCGCGCGACCCGTATCGAGAAATCGACCACCATCTGAAAAGGAGTCCGGCGTGACATTAACAATGCCCATGATCATCCCACGCTTAGTGAGGTCATGGTTTGTTCCGCGGATGCGCCAAGTCGGTGTCATGCCTTCATTTCAAAGCAGACGCACGGCAATGTAAAGCGAGCAAGTAGTTATCTAAGTCTGGCCCAACAGCCATCAGTCATTGTGAAGCTGCTGGAATGACCCAGCGCTTCATTTGATGACGCAGGTGTTTTATCAGATCAAACGTCTCCAAGCGTGTTCCCCGAAGACTCGGTGGGAGCTGTGGTCGCTGAAGAATCAGCATCAGTCTCAGAAGTTGAGACCTCTACCCCTTCGGTAGTTGTTTCAACAACTTCAACCGTTTGGGCAGCAGCTTCTTCATCGGGAGCTTCTGCAACAGGGTCCTCTGTTTTCGCCGTAGGTATTTCTGATTCAGCCGCAGCAGCTTCTGGTTTGAGTGTCGCTGGAACTTTGGCGGATTGAGGTTCGCCTTGCACGCCCAGGAATACCATGCCGTCGCTGTATTCGATGACGTAGCCTTCGTTAGCCAGCCAGCGGATGTCTTTGATGACGGTGATCTGTTCTTCAGTCGGTGGTGGTGGCACTGCGGTTTCACCTTCAGCCACAGGAGC
>CANHTV010000401.1 GCA_947463285.1 Verrucomicrobiaceae bacterium
GTAATTCCAAAGCAGCTGCTGCGTTTGCAGGCGCTCCATGAAGCTACTCCTGTCTGCCTTTTTCTCACTGACGCTGGCCGCCCAAGCAGCCAAGCCAAACGTCGTGCTGTTTCTCGTCGATGACATGGGATGGATGGATACCGGTGCCTACGGATCCCAGTATTATGAGACGCCCAACATCGACCGCTTCGCCAAACAGGCCATGCGCTTCACCAATGCCTATTCGCAGCCGCTCTGCTCGCCTACCCGCGCCTCTCTTTTGACAGGCCAATACACCGCTCGTCATGGCATCACAACAGCCAGCGGTCATCAGCCGCCGCAGCCTGAGGACCATGTTTTTCTCAAAGAAACAGCCTCGCCTCAAACCGCGATGCTGACACCCGAGAGCAAAAACTACCTCGATCCAAAGCAGATCACCCTCGCTGAAACACTCAAAGCTGAAGGCTATCGCACCGCCCATATCGGCAAGTGGCACCTCGGCCTGACGGCGCCTCACTGGCCGGAGCAGCAGGGCTTTGATGTCACCTTTCACTGCCATCCTGACCCAGGCCCACCGGGAGAGTACTTTTCACCCTATGACGTGTCACCTGAGGGCAAACCCACCGCCAAAACTAAAGTGGGTAATATCACCGATGGCCCAAACGGCGAATACATCGTGGACAGACAGGCAGCTGAAGCTGCGAAGTTCATCGCCAACAGCAAGGACGGCCTCTTTTTCCTCAATCTCTGGTCTTATGGCGTCCATGGCCCCTGGGGCCACAAGCCAGAATACACGGCTTACTTCGCGAAAAAGAAAGACCCCAGCGGACGGCAGGGAAACCCGATCATGGCCTCCATGCTGAAAAGTGTCGATGACTGCTTTGGCCGCATTTTAGACGAGCTCGCCAAACAGGGCGTGGCCGACAACACAATCATCATCTTCACCTCCGACAATGGCGGCAACACCCACAGCAACACCTTCGAGGAAGGCAAAAAATCAGCGAACGCCGACTGGCAAAAATGGGCAGGCACCCAGCCTCCCACAAAAAACACGCCACTCCGCGACGGTAAAGGCACACTCTATGAAGGCGGCACCCGCGTGCCGCTCATGTGGTCATGGGCCGGAAAAATCGAGCCAGCCACCACCAGTGCAGCCGTGGTCGGTGCCATCGATGTCTATCCCACCGTCATCGACTTGCTGGGCATCGCCCAACCTAAAGCGCAGACCTTTGACGGCATCAGCTATGCCCCCGTCTTAAAGGGTGAAGCCGAGTTGAAACGCACGGCCTACTTTAATTACCATCCTCACGCTGGAGCCAAGCGAGCTGGCGGCATCTGGGTGCGACGTGGCGACCTCAAACTGCTGCGCTGGTTTGGGAACCCCAATACTCACGAACTCTACAACCTCCGCGAAGACCTCAGTGAGAGCCAAAATCTCGCCGAATCCATGCCCGAAAAAGTCACGGAACTCTCAGCTCTCATGGATGGTTTCCTCAAAGACACAGGCGCGACTTATCCACGTCCGAATCCAGCGTACAAACCCCAGACAGCTCAAAAACCAGTGACCAAAACCGATCCGCTTGATGGCTGGAAGGAGCGCCTTTGCAAAGCCACACTCGCGGACGGCATCCTCACCATGACAGCCACTGGTAAACCCGGCACAGCCTTTCTGGGTCATGGTCTCGCCAAACTCACCGGCCCTGCCACGATCAAAATGCGTGTGCGCAGCCAAAATGGCGGCTCTGGAAAGATCGAAAACTACCCCCATAGCTCAGCTGACACCAAGGATCTGAGTACCTCACCCGTGGAAATCAAAGCGGGTGACTGGCAGGAAGTGGCCGTCCCCTTCGGCAATCCAGGCCTTCTTGGCACCCTTCGTGTTTACCTTCCCACCCCAGTCGAGATCGACTTCATCGAGGTCGTGCCAGCCAAGAGCAAAGCCATGCGTTGGGATTTTTAAGCCTCCTGTCAGAAAACTTTTCCATCGCCGTCTTCACCTCTCGACCTTCACTTTCCATGATTCGCCACACTGTCGCTTTTCGTCTCAAACACGCCGCCCATTCAGAATCTGAGCGTTCTTTTCTTCAGGCGGCCTGCGAACTGACCAAGATTGATGGCGTGCAGAAGTTTGAATGCCTGCGCCAGACGAGCTCTAAAAACCCCTTCACATTCGGGCTCTCCACGGAGTTTGCGAACCAAGACGCCTATCAGTTTTACTGCGATCACCCCGACCACGTCGCCTTCGTGCAGCAACGCTGGCTCCTAGAAGTCGCCGAGTTCATGGAGATCGATTACGCACTTTACTCATTCGAACACCCTCAAAATCCGTGATTGCATTCCATCGCTTGGTGCCCAAGTATAATTAGTCACTGAGCCGTTGCTAAAATTCAGCATTTCTTAATAAATGACTACGAAAGCCCTTCTCTGCCTCCTTTTCACTTCGGCTGTCCTGTTGAGTTCCTGCGCAAGCAGCACCAGCAGCCGGATCGCCAAAAACAGCAAGGGCACTCGTATCAATTCCGTTCGTACCACGGCCTACACCCACAGCGAGTCAGACCACATCATCTACGGCGCACGCACAGCCGTCGGCACGCCACTGAAGTATGGCACCGTGCGTAGCGCCGCCGCAGATTGGTCGGTTTACCCAGTCGGCACCATTTTCCAGATCGAAGGCAGCCCCTACATTTATCAGGTCGATGACTACGGCTCGGCTCTCGTCGGCACCAACACGATCGACATTTATCAGCCATCGAAAGCTCAGATGAAAGCATGGGGCGTCCGTAACGTGAACATTCGCGTGCTCAAGTGGGGGTCCTTCTCAAAGAGCGTGGCCATCATGAAGGAGCGTCAAAAATACGGTCATGTCCGCAACATGGTGAACCGTATCCAGCGCAGCTAGTTTCTTCTGAGCTGTGACGAAAACCGAACGCGCCAGCTTTGTACTCCGCCGCTTGGCTGAGCTCTACCCTGAGCCGCCAATTCCCTTGGATCACACAGATCCATTCACGTTACTGATTGCCGTCCTGCTCTCAGCGCAGTGTACAGACGTGCGCGTGAATCAAATCACGCCCAAGCTCTTCGGTGAACTGGGGCGCACGCCTCAGGAGTTGGCCAGACAACCGGTCGAGAAAATCGAAGCCATCGTCAAGCCCTGCGGACTCGGCCCTCAAAAGGCCAAAGCCATCCAAGCCCTCTCGCAAATCCTGCTCGACGAACATAACGGCCAGGTGCCCGCCGATCTTGAAGCCTTGGAAAGACTCCCCGGAGTCGGGCACAAAACAGCCCAGGTGGTCATGGCCCAATCTTTCGGCGTCCCCAGCTTTCCCGTCGATACCCACATTCATCGCCTCGCCCAACGCTGGAAACTGACCACTGGCACCAGTGTCACCCAGACGGAAAGAGACCTGAAACGACTTTTCCCCGAAGAATCTTGGAACAATCTACACCTCCAAATCATCTTCTATGGTCGCGAGTACTGCTCAGCCCGAGGCTGCGACGGCACGGTTTGTGAGATCTGCACCACACTTTTCCCAGAGCGCAAACGCGCTCTGAAAACGAAGAAAGCGTAGGATTAAGAGGCTATCTAACCCTTCAGCGTCATCAGATACGCGAGCAAGTCGGCCACCTGCTTGTCTTGGAGGGCATCGAGGAGGCCTTCGGGCATGAGGGAGCGGCGGATGAATTTGGTGCTGTGGATGTCGATTTTGGGGACGCGGCGGTCGGGGAGGCCGGCTTGGCGGATGACGACGGCGTCTTTGTCTTCGCTGACGAAGAAGGCGTCGATGAGGTCGCCGTTTTTCAATTCGACGCGATAGATGCGGTAGCCGGGCTCCATGGCGGCGTTGGGCGTCAAAATGTTGCGCAAAACGGCCTCCAGGCCCATCGCGCCGACGCCGGAAAGGTTCGGGCCTATTTGACCGCCGGCGTTGCCGATCTGATGGCAGGCCATGCAAAGGGCGCTGAGGGCTTTTCCGGCCTGCGGATCGCCTTTGGGGGCCAA
>CANHTV010000402.1 GCA_947463285.1 Verrucomicrobiaceae bacterium
ATGGCTTTGAGATAGTTGTCGATGCTCTTCGTGCCGATGCGGTCGAGGCGTGCGAGCAGGAGTTCATTGAGGACATATAAATCCGCGACATCCCGTACCAATCGCAACTCCACAAGCTGGGCGACGACTGATTCACCAAGACCACTGATGTCCATGGCGGTGCGACTGACAAAGTGTTCGATGCGACGCTTCAGCACCTCAGGGCACTGTGGATTCGGGCAGCGGATGACGACCTGTTCCTCATCTCTATGCACTCCGGTGCCACAGACGGGACAATACGTGGGCGGTGTGAGGCTGATCTCGCTGCCGTCTCGCTTTTCCGTCTTCACGCTGACCACTGCAGGGATGATCTCGCCGGCTTTTTCGATGATGACGTAATCGCCGATGCGGATGTCTTTGCGCTCGATCTCTTCGTAGTTGTGAAGCGTGGCGTTGCTGACGGTGCTACCGCTGACCAGCACGGGCTCAAGTCGAGCGACAGGTGTCAGGGCGCCTGTGCGGCCCACCTGAATATCCACGGCGAGGATTTTGGTCTCGGCCTGTTCCGGCTGGTATTTGTAGGCGATGGCCCAACGCGGGGCTTTGCTGGTGACGCCGAGTTCACGCTGATCAGCAAAGCTGTTCACTTTGATCACGGCACCATCGGTTTCGTAGGGCAGGGATTTGCGCTTCTCGTCGAGCTCACGAATGGCTGTCAACAAGCCTTCTGCCGTGTCGGCTCGCCAGACGTGGTCTGCTTTGCGCAGACCGCAACGATCCAGCAGTTCGTGGACTTCCGTCTGCGAGTTCACCTGGATGTCTGTGGCATCTGCGAGACCGTAGAAAACGATGTCGAGCGGGCGCTTGGCAACGATTTTGGAGTCGAGCAGTTTCAGGGTGCCCGCAGTGGAGTTGCGAGGATTGGCAAAGAGCTGCTCGCCAGCTTCTTCACGCTCCTGATTCAGGCGGGCAAAAACGGATTTGGGCATGAAGACCTCACCACGCACCTCGAAGTTCTGCGGACCGTCTTTCGGGAGACGCAGAGGCAAGGTGCGGATGGTTTTGAGATTGGTGGTGACGTCGTCCCCTGTGCGACCGTCACCGCGCGTAGCACCATGCTTCAAAACGCCGTTTTCGTAGCGAATGGTGATAGCCACACCATCGACTTTGGGCTCGATGACGCAGTCGATCTTCTCTAGCCCCAACCCTTTTTGAAGTCGTGCAAAGAAGGCCGTGAGTTCTGCCTCGGAGTAGGTGTTATCCAGACTCATCATCGGCACGCTGTGCTGGATCTGGGTAAAGCCCTCGACCGGCGCACCACCGACACGCTGGGAGGGAGAGTCCGGCGTGATGAGATCGGGAAACAGAGACTCAATTTCCTGAAGCTCGCGGAGTAGAAGGTCGAAGTCTTTATCCGAGATCAGTGGACGGGCTTCGACATAATAAAAATGGTTATGCCGGTGGAGTTCTTGGCGCAGGATTTCGAGGCGAGCAGAGGCTTCAGCGTGTGTCATGGCAAGGGCGAGGAGAAGGAAAATCACCGAATGGCGGAATACACTGCCTGAGCTGCCCTCAGATATGCGCCACCTTCACCCAAAGTCGCAACCACAGCAGCGAGATCATCCGTGAGGGACTCGCGAGCAGCGTCATCGCTGAGCAGTCTGACCATTTCAGCAGCGAGTGTGTCGCCATTCAAATCTGCCTGCACCATTTCGCGAACCACTTCGCGTCCTGCTAGGACATTGATGATGCCGATGTGGCGGATCTTCACGACCTGCTTGGCGACGTGGTAGGTGAGAGTATTTACCTTATAAACCAAGGCGTAGGGCAGGCCAAAGCAGGCGGCCTCCAAAGTGGCTGTGCCACTGGCCACAGCACCGACTTGGCAGCGCTGCATGAGGTCATAGACGGTGCCTGTTTCCACCCAGCCTTTAGCTTCGGGCATCCCTGCGGCATCGGCCATGTGACGCATTTCATTCGCCAGAGTGTCGTTGGCAGCAGAGACGCAGAAACGCACGTCCGGCTGTTGCAGGCGGATGGCATAGGCGGCCTGGAGCATGATGGGTAAAAGGCGTTTCACCTCGTTCATGCGGCTGCCAGGAAACCAACCAACGAGGTTTTTTTCACGCTTCCAATTTTTCCTTAGGGAGACAACACGGTCCACCATGGGATGCCCACCAAAGATGGTCGGCAGGCCGCTCTGCTCATAAACACTCTTTTCGAAGGGGAAGATGCAGATCATGAGATCCAGCACCTTGGCCATGATCTTTACGCGGCCTTTTTTCCAGGCCCAGACCTGTGGGCTGATGTAGTAAATGATTTTGCCTGTGTAGCCTTTAGCCCGCAGTGCTTTCGCCACACGGAGGTTAAAACCCGGGTAATCCACAAGCACAACGGCATCAGGTCTTTCACTAAGGATCTGTGCCTCGGTAGCGGCTTTTTTAGCCTTAAAATAGGAGTACATTTTCAGCACTTCCCACAGGCCGACGACGCCAGCGGTCTCCACCCAGTCTTCAATGCCCAAACCTCCAGCCTCCTTCATTCGCTGTCCACCGAGGCCGGTAAAGCGCACTGAGGGATCGAGCCTCCGCAGCTCACGGATCAACCCCGCAGCATGGGTGTCTCCGCTGATTTCACCGGCGATGATGTGGATATGCATGTGGGGGAAGGTTTTGCAGTGGTTTGTTGCGGTGGCTGATCCCGCGTTGCGGGATTGACGGTTGTTTTTCCAAACCATTGTAAACAACAGTCAACAACCGTAAACCACCGTCAACGGTCAGTTCCTTCATCCCGCCAAAGCGGCGTTCTTTTCGATTTGATCAGTGATTTCGAGGGCGATGCGAACGGCTTCAGCACCTTCCTGGCCTGTGACCACGGGACGACGGCCCTGACGGGCGCACTCGACAAAGGAAGCAATTTCGAGCTTGAGCGGCTCGTCTTTTTCTACCTCCACGGCCTCGCGGACGATGGCCATGCCGTCTTTGCGATAAATCCATCCGCTTTGATCCTGGTAATCGAGGCTCAGGTAGCTGTTGTTTTGAAAGACACGGATCTTACGCATCTTCTCCGGGCTGATGCGACTGGCGGTGATGTTGGCGATGCAGCCGTTGGCAAATTTTAGACGGGCGTTGGCGATGTCTTCACGATGCGTCAGCACCGGAATCCCCACGGCATCGACATGGATCAGGGGCGACTTCACCAGATGCAGCACGATCTCGATGTCATGGATCATCACGTCTAGCACCACACCGATGTCCATGCTGCGATTAGGGAATGGAGAGAGGCGATGTGCTTCGATGAAGCGAGGGTTGTCCATGCGCTCCTCCAGTTGGCGTAGCACGGGATTGAAGCGCTCGATGTGGCCCACTTGGAGGATCACGTTTTTTTCCTGAGCTAGGGCGATCATGGCCTGGGCCTCGTAGTAGCTTTCTGAGATAGGTTTTTCCACCAGCACATGCACTCCAGCCGTCATGAGCGGCTCTGCGACGGGGCGATGATAGATCGTTGGCACGGCCACTGTGGCTGCATCCACACGGGTGGCAAAGTCCCCCAGATCGCTGGCGGCCTGAGTGCCGTATTGGGCAGCAAAGTCTGCTGCGCGGGCAGGGTCAGCATCATACACTGCGGCGAAGGTGACAGCCCCATCGCTCTTCGCGGCGATCTCAGCCATGATGCGTGCGTGATTTTTCCCGATGGCACCGACACCGGCCACGCCGATGCGAAAAGGTTGATTGCTGTTTTCCATGAAGTCTCAGGTTTAAAGAAGCCCCGGCAAGAGGCAAAGGGAAAGTGTTCTCTCGGCGCAGTTCTCAAGCGCTGCCTTGGTGTAAAAAAAAGCGGAACCCCGTGGAGGAGTTCCGCTTCGGAATTTGAGGGTTGGTTTAGGTGTGCCAGGTATTACCAGCGATCACCACCGCCTTCGTTGTCGCGGCCACCGCGATCACCGCGATCCCACTTCTTACCACCGCCGCCGCCACCACC
>CANHTV010000403.1 GCA_947463285.1 Verrucomicrobiaceae bacterium
AGTCGAGCACGGCGCGAATGATCTTTCACCACGACTGCACGTTGCCGTTCCGTCTTTCCATACTTTCGTCATGCCGCAGAGCTGACTATCGTGCCGCGATCAGATAGCCGAGCACGATGACAACCAGTAGGATGCCCGCGACGAGGCGCCAGAATTGCTCCTTAGATAATCCAGTACGACCGCTGACACCAAATTCACGCTGGATGAAGTCATCGTAGTCAAAATCTTCATCCGGCAGATCGGTGCCATCATAGCTGAAAGCTTCCGCTTTCCAGCCGGAACGGGCACAGGCACCACAATCATCACAGGCCGCAGCGCCGCGAGGCACCCATTCTCCACAAACAGGACATTGACCGGGTGGCTTAAAGGCAGGCATGCCCAAAATCTGCGACCATCTCGCTCCCGCCGCCAGCAGCAATTTAATGAAGGCGTGATGAATATTGCCCTCATCATCGCTCTTCCTCGCGGACAGCCTTCATGACCTGCGTCTGGGTAAAATCCAGCACCTGCGCAGCGAGCTGAGCGACTGGACGATGTTCTTTTCCTCCAGAGCCAACTTGGCCTCCTGACTCAGATTACTGAAGGCAGGAAGGGCAGCTTTTTGATTACCGTGCACCCAGGCCAGGGTACGGGCTAAATCACGAACTGATTTTTGATCGAAGGCCGCCCAATAAGACTCCTCCAAACAGGGAACTAGAAGCGGGTCGCAACGGCAGAAATGGACCAAAGGAGACGACGGCGCTGCAGGAAAACAAGGGTTGCTGGAAGCCTACGCAGAGTCAAAGACACAAAAACGCCAGCTTTTTTCCGTGCGTTCCAATCGTGCTTGTCTATCATCGGCCCGCTTTTCCAGCATAAATCACCACACCAACATCCCTATTTATATGAGCACACTCCCCAAATTGCACAACGCCATGTGGCCAGGTCTCGTCGGTAAAGGCGACGGCGAAGGTCAGGAACCACCGATCAGTCTAGAGCGCATGCTCGACCTCACCGCTGCTGCCAATGTCGGTGGTCAGAAATTCGAGGGCATCGACTACTTTCTCTTTCACCCCCACACCAATCCTGAAGCCACGGACAGCGAACTGAATCAAATCGCTGATCTGATTGCCAGCAAAGGTTTCACCGTTGGCTCACTCGTCGCCCCAGTTTGGCCCGGCACGGTCGGTGACAGCGCCATGGGTGATGATGCCGCACAGGCCAAGTTCCTGGACGCCGTGACCATGGCTTGCCGCATCGCCAAAGTTTTCAACAACCACGGCGTCCGTAAATACGGCGTCATCCGCGTGGACTCCGCCGAGTTCGGCGTGGCCAAATGGCGCGAAAACCCAACAACGAACACAGCTCGAATCGTTGATACCTTCAAAAAAGCCGCCAAGATCGCGGCTGACCATGGCGAGCGCCTCGCCGCTGAAGGTGAAATCTGCTGGGCAGGCATGCACAGCTGGAAGGACATGCTTGACGTGCTCGAAGGCGTCGGAATGCCAGAATCCTTTGGGTTCCAAGCCGACTTGGCTCACACCTATCTCTATACCCTCGGCTACAACGCCCCAGAGCACGCACTGCTGAAAGAAGGCTACAGCGACGCTGAATTCTGGGCCGCTTATGAAAAGATGACCGATGCCCTCCGCCCTTGGACTATCGACTTCCACGTCGCTCAAAACGACGGCACCGTCCATGGCGCAGGTAGCCATGACAAGACTGGCAAACATTGCCGCGCTGACGATCCAAATGGCAAGCTCGACATCACCAAAGCCGCTGGGTATTGGCTCAAAGACGCCGCCTCCCGTGGCATCCAGCACATCTGCTGGGACGGCTGCATGTTCCCGAATGCCGTGCTCGAAACACCGGACACCTGGAACAAGATCCTAGATGCCATGATCAAGGTCCGCAACGCTCACGGCTGGTAATCCAGTCTTCGCGTCATCAAGTGCTCTAACCCAAATCAGCCCTGCCGGTTCTCCGGCAGGGCTTTTTGTTTTTGCGCCCAAGATGTTGATTTTGAGCTTTTCTGTCTGGGCAATTTTGGTTTTCATTCTTGCATGACTTCCCTGCCCTTGGCCGACCGTTACTCGCGCTTTCGCGATTCAGTGTTTTCTGGATTGGAAGAAAATGCAACGCTTCCAGGGCTTCAGCTTCCACAGGCTGAGCTGGAAGTGCAGAGCCTCTGGTTTGCAGGAGCCTTTGGCACGGAGTTTACCACGACCTCAGGTCAAAAAGTGGTGATCTCTGATTTTGGTATCTGGAACTCGGGAGCTGGCCCCGACTTTACCGGATGCAGCATCGAGATCAACGGCGTCAGGATTAAGGGAGACATCGAGCTCGACCCTGATGCGCGCGACTGGGAGCGTCACGGCCACGGTGGTAACCCGGACTACAGCCGCGTCGTACTGCATCTTTTTGTTGGCAGCCCCGAACAGCACTTTTTCACTCGTAATTCGGAGCACCAAGAAGTGCCTCAAGTGCAGCTCAGCGCCGCGATGTTGCCGCAAGAATCCAAGCCCAACCTAGGTCTGGCAGCAGCGAGACTCGGGCGCTGCGCAACCCCTCTGAGCCAAATGTCCAACGAGCGCGTGCAGTCGATCATTGAATCTGCGGCACAATATCGGCTGGAGAGAAAAACGCTCCGACTGCATCGCAGCATCAAAGCCCAGGGTCGTGAGCAGGCCATCTTCCAGGCTCTGGCACAGACCTTGGGGTATCGAAACAACACCCAGCCTTTTCTTTTGCTGAGCCTGCGTCTGCCGATCAAGAAGCTGAAGAAAATCCGCCAAACCGAGCGCGAGGCACTGCTATTTGGCGTCAGTGGTTTCCTCGAAAGCGTTCGCTTTGAAGACACTGAACCAGAGACACGCACCTACCTGAGACAGCTTTGGCAGGAATGGTGGCGGCAAAGGGATGGTTGTCGGCGCTGGCTCATTCAAGAACAGCGTCCGACTTGGAAACTCGCCGCCACCAGACCAGGGAACCATCCTCAGCGTCGGCTGGGAGCACTCACCGCCATGCTCGGCCACTGGGAACAGGTCTCTTCCTCACTCATGGATGCAGGGCGATGGAGCCAGACGGCGTGGAGGGAAAGTCTTGCCGCCCTCGATCATGATTTCTGGAGCAATCATTACACACTGCTGGCTGAGCCAGCCAAGAAACCACTGGCCATGATCGGCGAGACTCGCGTCCAGGAAATGTTAGCCAATGTGGCCTATCCACTATTGATGCCGGAACGCACACGACTTTGGGCCGAGTATCTTGAGCTGCCCGCGCTCCTGGATAACCAAAAGTTACGCCGCGCCGTCCTGCGTCTTTTTGGTAACACCCCCAATGCAGCCGAGTATCAAAAAAAACTGCATCAACAGCAGGGATTGCTGCAATTGTATGAAGATTTCTGCCTCGAAGATGACAGTGCCTGCGCGGACTGCCCATTCCCTGAGCGCTTGAAGGAATGGACGTAAAACTTCAGATCCAGCCTCTCCAGCGATAGACCCAGGTGCCGATGATCTCATGCATCCAGGCCGTGAATCCCTGCATGGAACCAGTATCCGGCAGATGCAGCCAGTGAATGTCCGTCAGCCGATAAAAACTACTCTGGTAGTCACAGGGAATCGCCTGCGCGGTCATACCAGACTTGGCAAAAGCGGCCATGGCTCGTGGCATATGCGTTGCTGACGTCACGAGCAGCAGACGCTGCCAGCCATGCTGCTTCATCAAGGCGGCGATTTTCAGGCTTTCATCATGCGTGTCAGCACAGACACCAAGGCTGCGAATATCTCCATTAAGCCGCAATTTCTCCTTCAAATACCCCTCGGCAGCATCCGCCTCTGAATACATCTTTCCCGCCTTTTGATAACCGCCTCCGGTGACGATCAATGTCGGTGCTTTTTGCATCGACAGCAGTGCCAAGGCTGTGGTCAAACGATCCGCACTACTGTTAAAATTCACTCCGGTGGGCTCCATGA
>CANHTV010000404.1 GCA_947463285.1 Verrucomicrobiaceae bacterium
AGGTCGCATACGCCGGGTCAAATTTCGTCGCTGCGTGCTGACGCGAATCCGCACACAACGCCAGCGCATGTTCTAGTGCCGCTCCAGCCACTCTCAGCGCCACCTTTCCGCCGCGTAGCGCATGGTCGATCACCTCCTCCAGCAGCGACGTCACACGCCCCGCATCCAGCACACGAATCAGACTGCCCGCACGCAGATCCAGCTCCTCCAGAATCGCTGCCGCACGCGGACCGGTCAGGTTAAAAAAGTACTTCACCATCGGCTCCTCACTGTCGCTCTCGATCACGTGCGGCGTCGCCGGATCAAAGAAGAACGCATGCCCCGCCGAAAGCTCATGCTTCACCCCCGCCAGAGTCACTCGACCCGCTCCGCGTGCCACGAACTCGAAGGCGATGAAGGGAAACCTAGTCCGTCGAATCACAAAGTCTGGCGCACACCACTCACAGCCACCTGCCACAAGCGTCACGCAGCTTTTTTCAGCAGATTTGCCCTTCGTCTGTTCCACGAAAAATCGCCGAGTGCGTAGCACCTGCTTGGAGAAGTAATCGGCCGTGTCGGAGACTTTCATGGCAGCGACTCTCGTCAAAAGGTCAAGAATCGTCAAGCAGGTGCCAAAGATGGTGTTGGAGCAGGTTTTGAGATGGCTGAGTGGTGGGCGTTACTCTCAGAGAACCTCCCAACCATGAAGACCATCCACCTAGTCGCCTCGGGCGATCTCCGTCTTGCCGCCAATCAGACCTGCTGGACCGCCCAGAAGGACATGGAGGAAAAACTCACCGCCGCGCTCAAAGCCGAAGGCTGCTCCGTGAAGCGTGCGCATCCTTTTGATCGCGTGAAGAAGCATGGCTTCATCGACTCGCAAAAGATGGGCATCGAGGTCTTTCGCGGCATCGCCCCGGACGCGCCAGTCATCGTCGCCGAGGCCGTTTGGCAGTATTCGCATCACGTTCTCGCCGGCTTGACCACCCACCGCGGCCCCATCCTCACCGTCGCCAACTGGAGCGGTCAATGGCCCGGCCTCGTCGGCCTTTTGAACCTCAACGCCTCCCTCACCAAGGCCGGCGTGAACTACTCCACGCTCTGGAGCGAGGACTTCACCGACACCTTCTTCAAAAACGGCCTGCGCGAGTGGTTGGCGACCGGCGCGGTCAAACATGATCAAAGCCACGTCCGCCCGCTTTCCATGCTGAAACTGCCTGCCGACGACGACGCTACCGGACGCGACTTCGCGCGCCGTTTTCGTCATCAAAAGGTTATCCTCGGCGTCTTTGATGAAGGCTGCATGGGCATGTTCAACGCCATCGTGCCGGATCACCTGCTGCATCCCACCGGTTGCTTCAAAGAGCGCCTCAGCCAGTCCACGCTCTATGCCGCCATGCGTGAAGTCAGCGACACCGATGCCGCAGCCGTCTTTGCCTGGCTGAAAAAGAAGGGCCTGCAGATGAATCTCGGCACCGACGAGGCCACGCAGCTCACCGAGCCGCAAATCCTCCTCCAGTGCAAAATGTACATCGCCGCTGTGCGCCTCGCGGATGAGTTTGGCTGCGCCGCCATCGGTATTCAGTATCAGCAAGGCCTCAAAGATCTCACGCCCGCCAGCGACCTCGTCGAAGGCATGCTCAACAACGCCGACCGCCCCCCCGTGCACAGTGCCGATGGCCAACGCGTGCTCTTTGAAGGCGAAGCGCTGCCCCACTTCAATGAAGTCGATGAATGCGCAGGGCTCGACGGTCTCATCACCTACAAACTCTGGCGCGAACTCGGCTTCGCTCCCGAAAACACCCTCCACGACCTCCGCTGGGGTGCGACCTTTGATGACGACTACGTCTGGGTCCTCCTCATCAGTGGCGCCGCGCCACCTGCCCACTTCATCGGCGGCTGGAAAGGCGCCTCAACCGATCGCCAGCCCGCGATGTACTTCCGACTCGGCGGCGGCACGCTCAAAGGCATCAGCAAGCCCGGTCACATCGTCTGGAGCCGCGTTTTCGTCATGGATGGCAAGCTCCAAGCCGACATCGGCGTCGCCGAAGTCGTGAAACTGCCCGAAGCCGAAACCAACCGCCGTTGGGCCGAAACCACCCCGCAGTGGCCCATCATGCACACCGTGCTCAAAGGCGTCACCCGCGACCAAATGATGGCCCGCCACAAATCCAACCACATCCAGGTCGTCTATTGCCCCAACGAAAAACAAGCCCACCGCGCCGCCCGCATCAAAGCCGCCGCCCTCGCCGAACTCGGCCTCGAAACGCATCTCTGCGGCGATGTGAAACTCAGCTAACTCCCATCATGCCTTCACCACTCTCTGGAATCATCCCTCCCCTCGTTACCCCGCTCAAAGACCGCGATACCCTCGACGTCGTCGGCTTGGAGCGTCTCATCGAGCATCTCATCACCGGCGGTGTGTCCGGTCTCTTCATCCTCGGCACCACGGGTGAAGGCCCGAGCCTCAGCTACCGCCTGCGTCGCGAATTGATCCAAAAGACCTGCGAGTTCACGAAAGGGCGCGTTCCGGTGCTCGTCGGCATCACGGACACTGCTTTCACCGAGAGCGTGAACCTCGCTAAATACTCCGCGGAGGCCGGGGCGACTCATGTGGTGCTCGCGCCGCCGTATTACTTCCCTGCCGCGCCGCCGGAGATGCTGGAGTATGTGCAGGACCTCGTCGCCGAGATGCCGCTGCCGTTGTTTCTCTACAACATGCCCGGTTTGACGAAAGTCAGCTTCGAGCTCAATCTCGTGCACCGCGCTTTGGACATGCCCGGCGTCTGCGGCGTCAAAGACAGCTCTTGCGACATGATCTACTTCCACCGCCTCATCGAGATCGCGAAACAACGCGCCGATTGGAGCGTGCTCGTCGGACCCGAGGAGCTTACTGCCGAGGCCGTGCTGCTCGGCGGCCACGGAGGCATCAATGGCGGTGCCAATTTGCACCCGAAACTCTATGTCGAGATGTATCAAGCCGCCGCCGCACAGGACCTCCAGCGCACGCGGGAGCTTCACGCGCAGGTCATGAAGCTCGCCGGAGCCATCTACACCGTCGGCAAGCACAAGAGTGCCATCATCAAAGGCATCAAATGCGGCCTCAGCCTCCTCGGCATCTGCGACGACCACATGGCCGAGCCCTTCCACCGCTTCCGCGAACCGGAGCGTGAAATCATTCGTGAAAGACTGCAAAGCCTCGCTTTGATCTCCTGATACCACCTGCCATGAAGACCACTCTTTTCCTCACGCTTGCCTTATTCGCCATCGCTCTAGCCTCGCATGGCCAGCAACCGCCACTCGCAGGCGGATTCAGCCAAGCGGCAATCACCGATGCCGAAGTACTCAAGGCCGCCCAATTCGCCGTCAAAGCCCACGATGCCAAACTCACGCTGCAATATGTCACTGCCGCCGAGCAGCAGGTCGTCGCGGGGATCAACTTCAAGCTCAAACTGACGACTTCCGATGCTCGAAAGGCCGACGTCATCGTCTGGCGCAAGCTCGATGGCAGCTTCGAACTCACCTCCTGGCAATCGATTGCCGCTGATCCCGCCATCCTCACCACCGAATACATCTACGACACCGGCCCTTACCCGCAGATCCACGCCACCACCATCGTCGAAACGCCCACGGGGCTCGTCACCGCCTGGTTTGGCGGCACGGCGGAGAAAAATCCCGATGTATGCATCTGGGTCTCGCGACAGCTTCCCGATGGCCAATGGTCCGAAGGCGTCGAAACAGCCAATGGTGTGCAGCCCGACGGCTCACGGCATCCCACTTGGAATCCCGTGCTGTTTCAGCCCAAGGACGCTCCCTTGATGCTCTTCTACAAGGTCGGCCCATCGCCGAGCACGTGGTGGGGTGAGCTCAAAACCTCGGCCGATGGCGGCAAAACATGGTCCGCCGCCCAAAAGCTGCCGCAAGGCATCTTCGGCCCCATCAAGAACAAGCCCGTG
>CANHTV010000405.1 GCA_947463285.1 Verrucomicrobiaceae bacterium
CAGGCGCTGATGAAGCTCGCCCCAGTGCTGCCAGTTCTATAGCGCTTTAAACTCCGTCACCTTCCACGAACTCAAGGCGCTTCCACCATCCAAGGTGCGAGCTTCGTGGCGTTGGCATTGCCGCCCTCAGTCACAAGGCCAGCCGATTGCACCACCCGACCCGGTGCGCTGCAAAAGAGAGCAAAATGGATGGGAGAATCATGCTTCATGGGGCTCTAGACCGGTTCTCAAAAAGGATGTCTGAAATGACCGACGAGCGCGGCGGCCTCAGTGGCAAGGAAAGAGCGAGGAGGCTATCATAGCTGACGAGTGAATGACGCCGCCAATGAGGCTGCCCCGCCGCCGGGAATCGGACAGACATTCTGAGAAGTGTTCTTTATATGCAAGCTTTCCGATGATGTGATCGCTGATCTCACACACTGGAGCCGGTGAAAAAGCCAACGGTGCCGAACGAAGTTGGAAAGGTCGCGGTAGTAGGGAACTGTGTTGAATGGGGGACTCAATAGGGACACGTGGAAAAGCTGATAGAAATCATGTGGCGGTCCAGTAACTGGTATGACCTCCTACCTCTTTCTCGTTCCATTCCATGAAACTCATCCGCTTTGGCTCCCCGGATCACGATCAAACAGGCGTCCTCCTTGACGTTAGCCCCCGCTTTGATGATTCGGCGTTCGTGGCTGACTACGATGAGCGATTCTTCGGTGGCGGTGTTATTAAGAACCAATGACCTCACCTGTGAAATCCTATCTCGAACATCAACTGAAAGCCCTTCTCCCGCGTGGGCGTGTGCTGACGTCGGCGGCGCAACTGGCGGGCTATGGTGCCGATGGTTTGGGCTATAAGAACCACCTTCCTGATGCGGTGGTGATTCCGGCGGATGCGGTGGAACTCGAGGGATTCATGCGTGGAGCGAAGTCGCTGGGGGTGCCAGTGGTGATGCGTGGAGCAGGAACGTCGCTTTCGGGTGGGCCAGTGGCGGTGCAAGGTGGTGTCGTTGTTCATACCTCGGCGTTGAAGAAGATTCGGGAGATCAACACGGACGGGTTCTGGTGTGAGGTCGAATGCGGCGTGGGGCTCAATGACCTTGATGCTGCGCTGAAGCCGCATGGTGTATTTTATCCGCCCGATCCATCGAGTGGTCCAGTCTGCACGCTCGGAGGCAATGTGGCGTCGAACGCGGGTGGCGCGCATTGCTTTCGTTACGGGGTGACGAGCAACTATGTGCTCGGAGTCGAGGCGGTGATGCTCGATGGCAGCGTGCATCGCTTTGGTGGGCCTGCGGGTGGTCGCGGGCCTTGGCGTGAGGATTGGAAACGCTTCATGATCGGTTCGGAGGGCACGCTGGCGGCCTTCACGCGTTTTTGGCTTAGACTGCTGCCATTGCCGGAGAAAGTGTGGACCTTCCGCGCGACCTATCCCGATATGAAAACCACGGAAGCGGCGATCCATGCTTTGGTGGCGCACTCGTCCTATCCGGCGGCCATCGAGATGCTTGATCCGCGCGGCGTGGCGATGGTGGAGAGCAGCCAGATGGCTTGTGGATTGCCCGAGGGCTCGTTCATGCTTCTCGTGGAGATTGATGGCCCAGAGGCGCTGGTGAATGCTCGTGTGCAATCCGTGGCGGAGCTTTTGCGTCATGCAGGATCGCAGGACGTGATGTTTAGCGATGAGGATGCCCTTCGCCAAAAGCTCTGGAAAGCCCGCAAAGCCTCCGGTGGGCTGCTCGGCCAATTGAGCCCCAGTTACGTCGTGCAGGACGCGGTGATACCAAAGCGTGCCTTGGCCGAGGTGCTTCAGCTTGTCTATGATGAAGCCGATGCCGCGAACATCCGCGCGGTAAATGTCTTCCACGCAGGTGATGGCAATCTGCATCCGAACTTCCTCTTCGATTCGCGTGTGCCCGGCGAACTGGAGAAGGTGGAGCTCATCAGCAAGCGACTCATGCAGCGCGTCATCGAAGTGGGCGGCACGCTCAGTGGCGAGCACGGCATCGGCAATGACAAGTCCGCCTACATGCCGCTGGTCTTTGGGCCGGACTCCATGCGTCTCCAACTCTCCGTACCAGCCGCCTTCAACCCCGCGCATCAAATGAATCCGCTCAAGGTCTTCGACAATCGCCACTTCATCGCATGAACACGTTTCCTCCCATGCAGCACGAACGACTCTTTGTTCCCTTCCTGGATGAAGTGGATGGCACGCTGTGCCTGCCCGCGAATGCGACAGCGGCTGACATTCATTCGCAAGCTCGCGCACAGCGCCTGCGCTTCCCTCTTCTTTTGGATGAGGCGAAGCCTTTGCGCGAGCAAATCGCCGCCACCACTCATGCGCCTGCATCGTGTCGCTTTGGGCCGTATTGCGACAACATCCTTGGCATGAACTGGCGGCTGCCGAGCGGACGCCTCGCGCGCATCGGCGAGCGTGTGGTCAAAACCACGACCGGCTATGATTGGCTCCGCTTCCTGCTGCACAGCGGCTCGCGCTACGGCGAGCCGGTGGACTACGTTTTGCGGTTGCGACCTGATTGTGGATTCACGGCTATCGCCCGCTTTGATGGCAGCACCAAGGCTTTGCGCTCCTGTGTTTCAAAACTCCTGCACAGCGGCTGGATGCACTGGTGGGATGCGGTGGATTACGTCACGGAAGGCAGGGCATCGTTCGTGCGTGTGATGATCCATTGCGTGCCCGAGGAAGCGCCCATCTTCGCCCAACAACTTGAACTCGTTGCCGCATCGACGAGCACTCAGCTTACGCTGGAAAACAATGTGCCTCCACCTCTCGATGGTCTTCCCGATCTCGTGATCAAGACGACGCCTGATCGAGCCATCGGTCTCTCTGCGGAACTCGCGCACGCTGCGCGGCGTTCTGTGGCGCTGTGCTACAGCGGTATCGTCCACGTCTATATGAATGAGAGCGATGACCTCACCGAGCGCACGCAAGCTCTCGTCCAACCTTACACGGCAGAACTCCACACTCTCGGGGGCGACTGGCACTCCCGCTGGCTGCCTGCCACGCCGCCGACCATCACTGAGTCTGCGTGGCTCAACACGCTGGAGGAAGCCATTCATGCGACGGAGGGGGAGTGGAGTGATGGAGTATTGGAGTGATGGAGAAATGAAACAGAAAACACAACATCTCTCCATGACTCCTACACTCCAACTGCCCACTGAGGCCCAGGGCTACTTCTCCAACTGCACTCACTGCGGCTTCTGCCTTGCCGTGTGCCCGACTTACAAGCTCACCGGCGATGAAAACAACTCGCCGCGTGGACGTTTGCGTTTGTGGAGTGAGGAAGCGGCGGGCCGCTTGCCACAAGACAAGTGGACGGACTATTACACCGCTGAATGTGTGGGTTGTCTCGCCTGTGAGACGGCCTGCCCTGCGACGGTGCCGTATGGTGAAATCTTCGAACATGTTCGTCATGAACACGTCGCATCGCATCGCTTCAAGCCAAAGCTCGCGCTCCGATTGGCTGCGGCAGCGGTCACGCGTCCGATGTTGTTCAATCTCGCCATGCTTCCCGCACGACTCTTGCGCCGCGCGGGCCTCAGCATGCATCGTTTTCTTTTCCCTGGTCGTCCGGCGGCTCTGAAAAGCACCGCCGCGTATGCCGATGAACTCATGCAACGGCATCGCCCCACGGGTCCGCGTGTGGCTTTTCTCACCGGTTGCTTGATGGAGGCCATGTTCCGCGAGATCAACTTCGCCACGGTGCGCGTGCTTATTGAGAACAACGTCCAAGTCATCATCCCTGAGGGCCAGAGCTGTTGCGGCGCGTTCCAGGAGCACACTGGACTCGATGGTGTCGAAGCTCTTCGCGAGCAGAACCGGCGAGCGTTTGGCCCGCTCGATGTCGATGCCATCGTCAGCAACTCGTCCGGCTGCGGTTACGCTTTGGGCAAGACCTTGCAGCCCGACAAACCAG
>CANHTV010000406.1 GCA_947463285.1 Verrucomicrobiaceae bacterium
CTGATGGAAAAAGTGCCGCTTGAATAAGCGCCTCTTTTTAAGTCCGACAGTTCCCGCACTTGGCGGCGTTTTGTGTCCACCTTCTTCCATGCGCCTCAGCCTACTTTTCCCTTTGCTTGTCAGCTTTGCCCTTTTGGGCCGGGTTTCTGTGACGGCGAAAGACCAGTCGGCCAGTTTGGAAGACCTGCAAAACGTGCAGCAGACGGTGCAAGCACTGCTGCCAAAAATCCGGCATGCCGTCGTCGCGATCCAGACTGGCGATGGCACCGCCAGTGGTGTCATTATCAATGACGAAGGCCTCATCCTCACCGCCGCCCATGTCGCGGAAAAACCCGGACGTGAACTCGTCGTCGTGCTTGACGATGGCAGCCGCACACGCGGCACCACGCTGGGGCTGGATAAAACCACGGACGCCGCGCTCATGCAGCTGAAGGACCGCCGTAAAAAATGGCCTAACGTCAAAGTTAGCCGCGAGGTCATTAAGGCCCTGCCAGGCATCTGGTGCCTCGCCCTTGGTCATCCCGGTGGTTTTGATCCAAAACGAGGCGTCGTATTGCGTGTCGGTCGAGTCATCAAACAAACGGCCAACTCGCTGCAAACCGACTGTGTTCTGATGGGTGGAGATTCCGGAGGACCGCTCTTTAATCTACGCGGCGAAGTCATCGGCATTCACAGCCAGATCTGGGAGGACCGAGATCACAACATGCATGTCTCCATGGCTCCCTTTTTCAGATCCTGGGATGACATGAAATCCAATCAGGTGATCCAGACTTGGAGCAGTGGCAGCGGCGGGTATCTTGGCATCATCATCGGCAGTGCGGAGTCCACCCTTGTCGAAGTTCAGCAGATCCATCAAAACTCCGCCGCGCAAAAAGCCGGACTTCAAGTCGGGGATAAGGTCGAAAGCCTCGATCAAGATCCTGTGCTCTCCGTCGCTCAGTTTCAGAATGCTGTGCGACTGCGCCCAGCTGGCACGGAAGTTAAACTGAAGATTCGCCGCAACACGGAACTGCGTGAGATCTCCGTCACGCTTGGTAACCTGCCGAAGGAGGATGCTGGATGAAGCTGAGGCATGTCTTTCTGATCCTGGGCCTGACCAGTCTGATCCAAGCTGAGCCGAAAGCGCCACTGGCACCTGAGGAACGCACAAACGGTGCCCGCACTCTCGCAGCGGTGGGTAGCATCAGCCGTCATATAAAGACCTCAGTCGCGCTTATTCTAGGAGAGAAAGATCATCCACTTGCCACCGCGACCTGGGTGGGAGCCGATGGCTATTTCCTGGCCAAAGCCAGCGACACCCCGCTGTTGGAATACTCCAAAATCCGCTACGGAGACAACCAGACCGCAGCGATCCGCGAGATCCATCGCAATGTCGCTCTGGATCTTGTGCTGGCTCAGGCTGTAGGCGTCACGGGAGTGAAGCACATCGGCTTTGACAGCAAGCCTCAGACCACCGCCTACGGCCAGTGGCTGACCTCCCCGGCCAAGGCTGGGCAAGAGATCAAAATCGGCGTCGTCAGTGCTCAGCGTCGGCAGATTCCCGGTGAAGGTGCCGCCATCGGCGTGCGCATGGATGAAAAGCCCATTCGCGGTGGCGGCGTTCGCGTTGTGGGCATCGCGGAAGACAGCCCTGCTGCAGTCGCCGGGTTGAGAAAAGATGATGTGCTGCTTGAGCTCGCTGGTGAAAAGCTCAGCCAGTTTCAGCGCGTCCATGAGATCATCCGCCAGCGCCAGCCGGGTGAGTTGCTTGAACTCAAATGCCGGCGTGGTGTGGTCAATCTGACACTCCAGGTGCGACTCGCCAGCCGCAGCAAGATCCTGCAAAACTGGGAAGGGGAGGACTTCGCCAATGGTGGCATTTCCATCCGCACGGACAATTTCCCCCAAGTCATCCAGCATGAAATTCCCCTCTCACCTCTGGACATGGGCAGCCCGCTGCTGGATCTGGCAGGCAACCCACTCGGGATCAACATCGCCCGAGTTGATCGCGTTACCACCTTTGCCCTGCCAGCAGAAATCTTCTGGAAGGAAATCCAGCCGCTCATTGAGGCGGATCGCCACCCGCCGAAAGCCCTCAAACCCTGACTAAGATCTTCTCATGAATACCCGCCGCGCCTTTCTTCAAAATGCCTCACTGCTCGCAGGATCACTCGCCATCAGCAGCACACCGATTCACGCTGCTGAAAAGCGCGCCAACAAACTTTGCTTTTTCACCAAGCATCTTCAGGGGCTGTCTTTTGACGACATCGCCAGCCTCGCTGTCGAGATGGGCGTGGATGGCGTCGAGTCTCCCATCCGTCCAAAGGGCCACATCGAGCCGGAGAAGATCGAAGATGAGCTGCCCAAGTATGTGGAAGCCCTGAAAAAGCAGAATTTGGAGCTGACCATCCTCACCTCAGGCATCACTGAAGTCAGTGCCGAGCAGCACACCGAGGCCGTTTTGCGCACGGCGGCCAAACTCGGTGTGAAGCGCTTTCGCATGTCCTACTACAAGTATGATCTGCAAAAGCCGATCTGGCCGCAGCTCCAGGAGATCAAACCCAAGCTTAAAGACCTCATCCAGCTTTGCCAGGAGATCGGTATCCAGCCACTTTTCCAAAATCACAGCGGCAAAGACTATTATGGTGCCCCGGTGTGGGACATTTACAGCCTCATGCAGGAATACACGCCTGAGCAGTTTTCCTTCTGCTTCGACATCTTTCACGCCACTCTCGAAGGCGGCCTCCAGTGGCCTCTCAGTGCCGCGTTGACGGCGGATCACTGGGGCGCGGTGTATTTTAAAGACTTTCAGTGGAACGGACGCAAAGCCGAAGGCTGCCCCCTCGGTCAGGGCCAGGTGAATTCAGACTTTGCCAAAATGATTAAGCAGCGGAACTACACCGGCCCGATCTCCCTCCATGTCGAGTATCTGAAGGGCGATCCGAAAGACGCTGCTGTCTTAAAAAGCTTCCGAGAGGCGCATCTCCGCGACTTCAAAGTGCTCAAAGAATGGATGAACTGGGCTTGATGCCTTGCCCGTCTTGACCAAACCTTGGCTCTCTTGATCGCCTCTTGGGGAGGCGTCTCCGAATCTTCATGCATTACTTCATCACTGGCACTGATACCGACGCAGGCAAAACCTATGTGACCTGCCTTCTCATCGAAGCTCTGCGTCGTGCAGGCAAAGACGCCGTCGGCTACAAACCCTTTGCTTGTGGGGATCGCCATGACCCGCTCGCCATTCAGCAGGCCTGTGGCGGTATTCTCAGTGTGGAGGAGATCAATCCCGTCTTCCTCAAAGTCCCCGCCTCGCCCTACGCTGCTGCCTTGCTGGAAAACCGCAGCGTGGATGTCGAAGCCGGTCGCCAAGGGTTTTACTCACTCGCAGCCAGGCACAGCATCGTCATTGTCGAGGGGGCCGGCGGCTGGGAGGTCCCACTTGCCGGTCACGTAACCATGGCCGACTTTGCTGCCGAGCTCAATCTGCCCGTCATCGTCGTGGTGAACAACCGACTCGGCTGCCTGAACCACACGCTGCTCACCGTCAAAAACATCCAGCAACGCGGGCTCACTTGCGCTGGAGTCATTTTAAACTACGCCCACGATGAACGCGATGCCGCCAGCATCTCCAACCGCATGGTGCTGCAAAATTTCCTCAAAGTCCCCGTCCTGGCCGAAGTCATGCACGGCGAAACCGAAATCGACTGGCCTGCCGATTTAGACAGTTGATTTACGCATCCCACTGCGAGCTTTTGCTGCCGACGTAGGTCATGGTGAGGCCGACGATCACATGGGCTAGCAGGACAAAGGCGGCGAGCTCGGGGGAGACGAGGTTGGTTTCGGTGACTTGTTTCACCGCATCGTAAAACGCGGTGTCGCTCATGCTTCGCAGGCTGCCGGACCAGGCCCAAAAGGCAGCGATGAAAGGATTCACCA
>CANHTV010000407.1 GCA_947463285.1 Verrucomicrobiaceae bacterium
AAAAATTTGATGAACTGGCAGCGATCTTTCCCAGATTCCACCAGCCTTGACGAGATTAATCTGGCAGGGAAAAGCGGATTGTCTGGCGAGGAAGTGTTAAGGCTGTGTAAAAGCTGCGCGAACAAGACATACATCCGTCGAAATTTACGCTCACTGCGGCGCGTTAGAGAGCACCCATGATCCGAGCCATCACCCTTTCATTTCTAGCGCTGCTTTCCATCGCCTCAGCCGAGCTGGCTGGATCGAAGCCGAACATTCTTTTCATCCTCACGGACGACCAGGGCTACGGTGATCTCTCCGCGCATGGCAACCCGATCCTGAAAACGCCGAATCTCGACAAGCTGCGCGGTGAAAGTGTGCGCTTCACTGACTTCATGGTCAGCCCCACCTGTGCACCGACACGCAGTGCGATTCAGACTGGACGTCATGAGTTTCGCAACGGCATCACGCACACCATTTTGGAACGTGAACGCATGGACCCAAAGGCCGTGACCATCGCAGAGACCTTGAAATCAGTGGGCTACACGAACGGCATCTTTGGCAAATGGCACCTCGGAGATGAAAAGGAGTATCGCCCCACGAGTCGCGGTTTTGATGAGCAGTTCATCCATGGCGGCGGCGGCATCGGCCAAAGTTATCCAGGGAGCTGCGGTGATGCGCCGGGGAACTTGTATTTTAACCCTGCGATCCTGCACAATGACCGCTTTGTGAAGACGGAAGGTTACTGCACCGACGTATTTTTTGCCCAAGCTGCGAAATGGATCGAAGCAGTGAAAGGCAAGCAGCCTTTTTACTGCCACATCGCCACCAACGCTCCTCACGGCCCCTACATAGCCAGGCCAGAAGATCGGAAACTCTACGAAGGCAAGCAGCTAGGTGCAGACACCGAGAACTTCTTCGGCATGATTCATAACATCGACGAAAACGTCGGCAAACTCATGGCGAAACTGGATGAATGGGGCATCGCGAAAAACACACTGGTCATTTTCATGAATGACAATGGTGGCACCGCTGGCGTGAAAGTCTTTAATGCCGGGATGCATGGAGCGAAAGGCACCCCATGGATCGGCGGCACACGCGCCATGTCGTTCTGGCGCTGGCCGGGCACACTGACTCCTGCGGATTGCGGAACTCTGACAGCTCACATTGACGTGTATCGCACTTGGGCAGGACTGGCCGGAGCCAAGCTGAGTGCAGAAACTGAAAAACAGGTGGAGGGTCGTAACCTGATGCCACTGCTGGAGAAGCCTCAGGCAACCTGGGAAGACCGCACTCTTTTCAGCCACACGGGGCGCTGGCTAAAAGGCACTGATTATCAGGCCGCCAAAACCAGAAATGCCGCCGTGCGCACGGCGCAGTATCACCTCGTCAGCGAAGCCAGACCTCCAGCGAAAGCCAAAGGCGCAGCCGCAAAAGCTGGTTGGCAGCTTTTTGATGTGAAAGCAGATCCTGGTGAGACCCTGGACATCGCTGCCGAAAAGCCTGAAGTAGTGAAGGAGATGCTGGCGACCTACGACGCCTGGTGGGATTCGCTGAAAGGCCAGATCGACCTCAATGAAAAGGCCGTCGGTCCAAAGCTGAACCCTTTTGCTGAAGAATACTGGAAGCAATTCGGAGGTGGCCCCAATGAGCAAGATCTCAAGCGCATGGACCCACAAACAGCCTTCACCTTTGAGACCCGACGCGCCAAGAAATGATCTCCGCGCCTGACCGCAGATGCCGGCTTTTCTGTTCATTGTGCGGCTCGAAAACCACCTTCTCGCACTCAGGTTTGCGGCGATCACTGCGGCACAGCCATTGCCAGCGGCGCACCTCCGTGATGAATGACTGCGGAGGTCCATCAAGGATGCGGAACTTGCCCAGCAGCTCCCCGCCATCACGCACATTCAAGGACCTCGCCGCCACCGTGCCACTCAAAGTCCCGCCAGGCATCAGCGTCACCGGGCCCTCACAGACAAAGTCACCCACAGCATCCCCGGAGATGATGATTTCGCGGGCTTTCACCTCATAAAGAAAGGTCACTTCCGTCTTCGCCGCCACTTCCACCCGTGCCGCCTGGACTGGCTCAGCGATCAATCCCGACCCCTTGAAAACCCGGCATTCTGGCAGTTCTTTGTGTGAGACCGACTCCACACGGCTGAGCTTTTGCAGGCACACCGGGCAGGTCGGCGTGGTGCAGATTCCCGCCGTGGCGATGGTGAAAAAGAAATCGCTGCGTTCTGCGGTCAGGCTGAGCAAAACCTGATGCAGACCTGCTGCATCCACCATCTCAATCCGATGCTCCTGCGCCGCCAGAGCTGCCGAAGCCGTGAAGCCTCCAGGCGCGATCAAGATGCCACGTGCGTTGTTTGCCGTCAGCACCTCACGGGCAAAATGCATCACACTTGTGGGCGATGCCCCCCACTCATTCCAGCCAGCGATTTTCACCAGCGCGCGCTGAGGATGAGCCGTCATTGGGTGCTCGATCATGGCAAAGGCCACCGAGCCATCTTGCAACACCACAGAGCGCGCCAACTCACAGCCACTGTGCACCGCGATAGCCCGCACCAGTTCCGCCACCCGCAGCCAGTCCAGACTGGCGATCAGCTCCGGCGTCCAATGATCCTCTCCAGCCGTGATCAGATCTCCCTGCTGGGAGAATCCGGCTTCAGAAAGAGTGCCAAAGGGATCAAGCATGAGGTCAACTATGATAGAGGCGTTTACTATTAAGAGAACTCCTTTTAAAATGGAACGCACTCATAAAGGCAATCAATAAAGCACGGCGCGCCATTCCTCCCGCAAGCATCTAAAGCATGAGGCGAAGTTATAACTGAGAACTTGGCACTACGACGAGACGGCCACAAAACAGTGAGACACACTTCTCCCCTGAGAGCGTGAGAAATGCAGGCTAGCTAGGCTGCATGGCCCGGCACTTGCTGTGGCAGGATTGCTCCTTGAGAAATCCAGCTTTCAAGGCAAAACCTTCCAACCCATGCGAAAAACCAAAATCCTCTGCACTCTCGGCCCTGCGACGGAAAGCGCCGATGTCATCCAGAACCTGATCGCCAAAGGCGCGGACGTGATCCGCCTGAACATGAGCCACGCCTCCCATGACTGGGTGCGCCTGGTGTTCACCCGTATCCGCGAAGCCGCCGCTCAGGCCAAACGCGAGATCGCTATCCTCATGGACCTCACCGGGCCCAGTATCCGCACGGGCGATGTCGAGCAGGCCTGGCAGCTCCAAGTGGGCGACTGGGTGGAGTTCCGCTGCAAGCCCGATCTCGCTGCCACAGTCCCGCTTTCCGTCTCCGTCAATTACCCCGACCTCGGCAAGGATCTGAAAATCGGCGACATCATCATGGTCGATGGCGGCATGATCCAAATCAAGGCTACGGAAGTCAGCGACAAGCGCGTTATCGGCACCGTACTCACCAAAGGCGAGATGAAATCACGCCGTCATATCAACCTGCCCGGCATTCCTGTCAGGCTGCCGCCGTTGACGCAAAAAGACTATGCTGACCTCGATCTCGGCGTGGAGTTGGGTGTGGATTTCTTTGCGCTCAGCTTCGCCCGTGAGCCAGCGCACATCCAGCACCTCCAGCTTCTGCTTGAGCAAAAAGGCAGCAAGGCCCGCGTCATCGCCAAGATCGAAAACCAGCAGGCGCTCAACAACATCGACACCCTCGTGGAAGCAAGCGCCGGCATCATGATCGCCCGTGGTGATCTCGGCAGCGAGTGCCCCATCGAGGACCTGCCGCTCATCCAGCGCAACATCGTGGAGCGCTGCTCTTTCCATGGACGCAAGGTCATTGTCGCCACCCAGATGCTGGAAAGCATGATCACCAATCCCGTACCCACACGCGCCGAGGTCACGGACATCTTTAATGCCGTCATCGAGCAGGTGGACTG
>CANHTV010000408.1 GCA_947463285.1 Verrucomicrobiaceae bacterium
GCTTCAATCCCGGAGGAGCCTTCTACGTCTTCCCCGAGATCCGCAGCACCGGCCTCACCAGCAAGGAGTTCGCCTTCGGTCTTCTCGAAAAGAAGAGCGTCGCCGTCGTCCCTGGCAATGCCTTTGGCGAAGCCGGAGAAGGCTTCGTTCGCTGCTGCTACGCCACCGCCCCCGACCTCATCGTCAAAGCCATGGACCTCATGGAAGAGTTCGTGAACGAAGTGCGAAAGTAAGCGCAGGCAACTCACAGATCAGTCAATGATTGGCAGGGGAATGAAGGCTGAAGCATCGCTCCATTCTCCTGCCTTCATTTTTTGCCAGTAGGGTTTGGAAACAAGCCGCTGGAGTCAAAGCTGCTGACCAATCCTGCGATCTGTGAATAATCTTAAGTGTTCGCATTCGCTTGCATGAATCTCGGCTGTCACTCCGCGCCCCAAAGGAGCGATCCTCAATGCCTCGCCCTCATCACCGCCGATGACGTCCGGTGTCGAGGGTCGTCCCTTCAGGACTCTGCCTCCTCCGTGTCTCGGTGATCGACAGGGGGGGCCCAGGGCGTTGCCCAGGGCGTTGCCCAGGGCGTTGCCCTGGGCTGAGGTGGGGCGTGCCGTTGGCACTTGGCCGATGGGTTCTGCGCATCATGGTGGCGCGACAAACCCTTTATGAAAATGACGAATGACGAAACACCCAATGACGAAAAAACCGAAGCCTAAATAACGAAGAAAACCATTCCGGAGATCGTCGTGCCGGGGGTGAGGTCGGTGAGGGTGTGGTCGAGGTCGCTGTCTCGTTTCACGAAGCGGAAGTCGGTGTCCACGCCGTCCACCTTCACCAAGAGGCGGTAGTAGGTGGCGCGGGTGGCGGCGGTCCAGGCCAGCTCCTCGCGACCCGTACCCACGGCAGTCAGCGTCACGGCGGTGACGGGCTCGGGCGGATTCGGGTTCGCCGGAATGTTCAGGCCGAAGTTTTCCCAGCGTGGATCATCCGCCGCCAGCAGGCTGCTGAGCTCTTTGATCGTGCCGCTCACCTCGTCAAAGAGGCCCTTCTTGTCGGCATCGCGGGCGTTTTTGCAGTTCGCCTGCTCGGCCTCGCTGCTGTTGATCAGGTCAAAGGCGGCCGCTAGAAGGTCATCAAGGGTGACATTGGTCCCAGCGTTGGGCATCCCGACTCTCGGGGCGGGTTACTTTTTCCGCCATCGGAGCACTTCGGCGACGAGGGCGTTGACTTGGTCGTCGCGCATGACTTCGTGGCCGGCCATGTCGGTACCGGGGATGCCAAATTTGATAACGCGAGCGGTGCGCAGCTCCTGATTTTCCCCAGCAATGGTCCAGGCAAAGGGGCCGTCCACGAGGCTGGGCACGGGGCGGGTGAAGGTGCTGGCCAAGCTGCCTCGGCCATCGCCGTCCGGGCCGTGGCACATGGAGCAGTACTTGGCATAGAGCGCGGGGCCGTCGCTGCTGCGGGCGGTGGTGGCGGGCTGCCAGGTGTTGGCTTTTTGCATGACGTCAGCCATGGCGCTCAGGCCGGATTCCTTGAGGTAGGTGACGAGGTCATCGCCACGATGATCCTGAAACAGGTGGGCGTAGGCGGGCATGACGCTGTCTGGCATCAGGGCGCGTGGGTCGATGAAATGCGCTTTGAGCCAGGCCTCGGAGCGCCGTGCGCCGACAAAGCTTAGGTCGGGGCCCTGGCGGCGATTGCCAATCAGCACGGGTTTTCCCTGGAACACGTCCTCCACCCGGCGGGCGCTGCCCCAAAGAGCTTCATCGGGCGAGCCTGGGCGCACATACTGGGAGTGGCAGTGGATGCAGCCCTCTGAAAGATACACCTGCTGGCCACGGTCGATCACGGCCTGGGCGGTCGTGGCAGCTGATCTGCTCTGGGTAAGCTGCCCACACCAGCCGGCGAAAAGGACCACGCTCACGGCGGCGGCGGCACGCCAGTGTTGGGGCATGGAGAGCAGCATGACCCCGGCGATGACAGCTCCGGATAGCAGCACAAACAGGGGCGGCACCTGTTGCAAGGTCTGCGCCATGCCGATGCCATTGGCGGAGCCGAACCAGCCTGCGATGGCGAACAACCAAGCGGCGCGTTTGCCTGCCTGGGCGGCGTTTGCCGAGCCTGAAAACCAGCCCGGCCATGCGACGAGGGCGGTGGAGTAAAGGGAGACGCCTGCGGGGTAAAGCCAGCCTGCGATGCCACGACTGGAGGCGGCATTCACCATAAGGGCGGCCATGGCGAGGATGAGCCAGGCGGTGGCTGGCAGTCCGTGGGCACCGCCACGTTTCAGCCAGAGACCGGCGGCGCAGGCGATGGCGAAATGCACGGCGGCATTTCGCCAGAGCAGGACCTCTCCCCAGGTGGCGGATTTCAGATCACCGGCGTGCTGGATGATAAAAAAGGCGGCGGAATCCAGCCAGACGAGGGCAGTGAAAAGCGTCAGCACGGCCCAGAGGGGAAAGGTGGCTGGCTGCGGGGTGCGGATCTGCCAATCACGACCTGAGGGCAAGGCGATGAGCCCCAAAAGGGCAAGTCCAGCGGCAATCCAGGCCTGCCCGGCGGGTGACTGCATGAAAACGGCGGGCACGTTACAAAACGCATAGCCGAGACCGGTGCCGAGTCCGATCCAGATGACGCTGCACCAGCCTGGCAACAGGGCGGACAGGCCGACGGTGGCGACGCCGAGCGCGGCGCCGATGAGGAGGCTGATGCCAATAAAGGTGTAGAGCTGGGCAGCCTGCGTGGCGAGGGCGGCGGAGACGGCTGCCACCGCCAGCGCGGCTCTGATAGCTTTGGCCGATACCCCGAGTCTGGCGATGCCAAAGCCTGCGCCCATGCCTGCGGCGGCCATGAGGCCCAAGACGATTTTTTCACCCGTGAGCCCGATGCCGTGAGCACGCAGCAGCTCGACGAAGGAAAACTGGGCGAAGATCAAAAAGAACCCATAGATGGAGGCGACGGATAACGCAGCGCGCGTGGGTTTCAGATTCATGCCGAGACCTCCCTCCACCAGCCTTTTCGCAGAATGATGATCTGAACCACGGCCACGGTGGCATCAGAGGCGGCCACGATGCCCCAAGCCAGAGGCAGCACGTCCATGGTGATCTTGACCGCGAGAAATAGCGCCACCAGCAGCCGGACCAGCGCGGTGAAGGACCAGACTGCCTCGCCCCGGCCTGCCCGCGTGCTGAGCGCCAGCCCGTAACTCAGGCCCACGGCCATGACGAAGATGCCGATCCAGCTGATAAAAGGCAGGGCTTCCGCTGAGGGCGGTGTGATGCGCAGGAGGCTCAGCACCAGGGTGGGTGAGATCACCAGCAGCAGACCGGTCAGGGCATCCATGGCACCGACGCCCACCGTCCAGAGTTTTAGAAAAGCGGCTTTGTTCATATATGACTCGTCATCATGATTTGTGATTTTGCACTTGGAGTGGTGGAGTATGGGCGTGTTGGATTTTCATTTCTCCACCACTCCAAAACTCCAAGGGCTCGAATTCACAACAGGTGCTGATTTCAGGTATATCTTTCTCCGTTCCATCCACCAGTTCAGTGAGGCCCAGGCCATCACCAGCCCGCATAGGGCGCGGATGATGAAGCCCCATTCACGCCAGCTCTCGCGGGCCAGCATCCATGAGGGATCATGCCCCTCTGCCCAGCCGACAGCGGCCAGGGTGATGATCATGATGATCGTGGCGGCATGCCAGAGACTGACGCTGAGATTGCTGCCAATGCGCCGCCCTGTGAGCAGGACCAGCAGTAGGGCGCAAAAGGAGCTGGTAAAGCCAGCCATCGCCAGATGCGAGTGCCCGACCAGCGCCTGGGTGAATTTGATGCGATCCAAAACACCAGCCTGATACATGAACAAGGCGGTGACGACAAGCAC
>CANHTV010000409.1 GCA_947463285.1 Verrucomicrobiaceae bacterium
AGCGCAAGCCGCACATCGTCATATGGTTCATGCCATGCACGCAACGGGGGTAGTTTGGTACAGCGTTTGAAAGAAAGCCATCTCTCTTCCATGGCATGAATCATACCAGCCTACTCAAGGAATCCTGTGCCGATATTGCGCTCAGCACCAGTCGCGCAACTCACGCATTTTGAAATGCGCAGCCTCAGCACCAGTCGCGCAACTCACGCATTTTGAAATGCGCAGCCCCACGATCCAAAAGCGACTCCGCCAGGGCTTTGCCTTCCTGGATGTCAGCGGCCTTGCCCGTGATCACGAAACCCGCCGCTGCATTCAGTACCGCGATGTCGCGTTTCGGACCTTTGGTCGTGCCGCTGAGAATGGACTCGATGATGGCCGCATTCTCAGCTGCCTCACCACCGACGAGGTCATCGAGCTTGGCGGGTAAGAAACCAAGCGTCACGGGATCAAGCCTGCTCTCCATGAGTTTGCCTGCTTGCAGGCTGGTGATCTGGTTTTCACCGAGCGTGGAGAGTTCATCCATGCCGCCGCCCTTTTTCACCGTGCCATGCACGACCCAGGCACCTTTGCGGCCAAGCGTCAGCAGGATCTCGCCAAAAATGCGCGTCAGCGAAGGATCAAAAACGCCGATGAGCTGGTAATCAGGACGTGCCGGATTCAGCAGCGGGCCGAGCAGATTAAAAATACTCCGCTGACCTTCTGCACCGAGGATTTTACGGGCACCGACCACCGCCTTGAAGGCCGGGTGATAGAGCGGCGCAAAGAAGAAGCCGAGCCCGATGCTCTCGATGCCACGAGCCACACGCTCGACGGGCAGATCAATGCGAATACCCAACGCCTCCAGCACATCGGCACCGCCCGCCTTGCTCGTCACACCGCGATTACCGTGCTTCGTCACGCAGACGCCACCGGCTGCGAGGATGAACATCGCCGTCGTGGAGACATTGAAGAGATGCAGCTTGTCACCGCCCGTGCCCACGACATCGAGCATTGGTCCCGGCAGCTTGCTGCGGTCCAGTCCTGGATCGACCGCCAGCTTGAGGAACTCCTGTACAAACGCTGCGATCTCCGCAGGCGTCTCGCCCTTCTTCGCCAGGGCCCGCAGCAGATTCGCCTTCGTTTCGGCAGATTCCTGCTCATCCACGAGAAAAGCAGCGGCTTCCCGCACTTGAGCGTCGGAGAGGTTTTTTCCAGCTTCGAGAGTCGTAAGTATGATCTGCATGGCAGCACGATTGTGGAAGAGTCTGGCGCTTTTGGCAATCCTCCAGCATCAAACTTCCTGTCACGGGGATAAGGCGGTCAAGCAGGCATGGCTTGACCTCGCCTCGCCCCTCTTGACGATCACTGCCCCTTTTAAATTCCCTTGACCACCTCATCCCCCATCCTCGGCATTGATCTCGGCACCACCCATTCACTCGTCGGTGTGGTGGACAGTGGCTTTCCCATTTTGCTCGCTGATGAGCAGGGGCAGCGGCTCACACCTTCGGCGGTGAACTATGCCGCAGACGGCAGCCTTATCGTTGGTGCAGCGGCGTTGAGAAAACGCGCTCTGGAACCGAAGCGCACGGTCACAAGCGTGAAGCGCCTGATCGGGCGTCGCGGTGGGGAAGGGGACTGGCAGCCACCTTACAGCCTGCGCGAGCTTGGCGTCTCGCCCATCGAGGTTTCGGCGGAGATCCTGAAGCGGCTGAAAGCCATCGCTGAACGGACTTTGGAGCAGAGCGTGAGCCGTGCGGTGATCACGGTGCCTGCTTATTTCAATGATGCCCAGCGTAACGCGACGAAGCAGGCGGGTGAACTGGCTGGGCTGACCGTCGAGCGCATCGTGAGCGAGCCCACGGCTGCTGCACTGGCTTATGGCTTGGATAAGCTCGGCGAGCGCCAGAAGATCGCCGTCTATGACCTCGGCGGCGGCACTTTTGACATCAGTGTGCTGGAGATGCGCGAGGGAGTGTTTCAGGTGCTCAGCACGGCGGGTGACACGCAGCTCGGTGGGGATGACATTGATCGGGCTATTGTTGATTGGCTTGCGGAAGGCGCGTCGGGGAACTCAGCTCTGGAGAGCCAAGCTACGCCAGCGGCTGAAGCCGCGAAGAAGCGTCTTTCCAATGAAGAGAGCACGCGCATCGAGCTACCCTTTTTCGACGGTACAAATAGCCTGAGCGTGGAGCTGACCCGTGCGGAGTTCGAGAAGCTCATCCGTCCGCTTGTGGAACGCACGCGGGCGCATTGCCTGCGGGCCCTGAGCGATGCCGGAGTAAAGACTGAGGAACTCGATGCTGTGATCCTCGTCGGCGGCAGCACGCGCATCCCGCTGGTGCGGCGTTATGTGGCGGAAATCTTCGGGCGCGAGCCGGATATCTCGCAGAATCCCGATGAAGCTGTGGCGCTCGGTGCCGTCATCCAGGCAGGCATTCTCAGCGGGTCGCTGAAAAACGTACTGCTGCTGGATGTGACGCCGCTTTCTCTCGGCATCGAGACCTTTGGCGGCCTGATGAACACGATCATCCCGCGCAACACGACCATCCCCTGCAAGGCCGGCGAGATGTTTACCAACGCCGTCGCGAATCAGCAGGACATGCTCATCCGTGTGCTCCAGGGCGAGCGCGAACTCGCGAAGGACAACTGGGAGTTGGGCCGCGTCATCGTGCCCTTCCCTCCTGGTCCGAAAGGCAGCGCCCGCGTCGGTGTGCAGTTCGCCATTGATGCGAATGGCATCTTGCAAGTGCTCGCCCGCGACACCACGACGAACACGGACACTGTTTTGGAGATCCAAAACACTGCCGTCGATGTCGATGACGAGCGCGTGGAGCAGATGATCGCCGAGAGCGTGGAGCACGCCTTTGAGGACATGAACGAGCGCGTCTGGACCGAGGCCAAGCTCAAGGCTGAGGAACTCCTTCCCGCCGTTGATGCTGCCCTCACCCAGTTTGGCGATGCCGTCAGCGAGGAAGAGCGCCGTGTGATCGAAGTCGCCGCTGCCAGCGTCCGAACTTTGCTCAACGGCTCCGAACACGACGCCAAAGCCCTCAAGGCAGCCAATACCGCCCTCGACGACGCCACCCAGGAACTGGCCGTTCGCCTCGTCGAGCGCGCGATGGAGGAATCACTGGTGAGGCGCGGGCTGGTGTAGTGGCCTACCACGTTCAATTTTTCCTTTTCTCCAAGACATGTTTAAACATCTTCTTGCTGGGAGCCTTTGGTCCGAGCTGATTAGGATGTGGATGAGATGCCTTCGAAACTGAAAACAGGGTCACGAGTGGTGTAGTAAAAAGGCACCTGTCCGCTGTCCGTTCGTCTCGGTGGAAACCGTTAGGCAGATGTTTGAGACCGTGCAGGCGGATCGCAGTTGAGCCCAGGTCGCCATTTTTGCAGCGGCCATCCGCAGTCCCTGCCCCAGCAAAGCATGACTGCCCGAGGGAGTGCACTCGTCCCGCTTGATGGTCCTATAATTGAATCACCAAAGATTCCAGCAGTAATGAAACGGAGGGTGCTATGAACATCCTGAATTATGCCTGCGCCATGCTTATCGCCTGCCCGCTTTTGGAGAAATGGTGCTATTTGCATCAGAGGCAACCTTGATCCGCAGAAGCAGTCATCAAATAGAGTTGGAACTCAAGGATCACGCCACAAAGAGCGTGACACTCACTCATTCAATTCAGTCACTTTGGGCAATATTCTCAGCGGCGGATTATTGGTTATAAGTGTGATTCGAGCAGAGGTGCCATCCACAAGCTTTCCCCAAAGAAAGTGGCTGTCGTAATGTAAAAGCCATAACACATCGGCAAACCAGTCATTTTTCGCATCCTGTCCGGAGGAAGGAGACTTGCCATGTAGATCACCTTGTAAGATATGGAGTTGAGGACTTACACCAGCGG
>CANHTV010000410.1 GCA_947463285.1 Verrucomicrobiaceae bacterium
CAGTGTTACCCCTGATCTCTAGCACCTACGGATCTTATCTCCTGCCCGTGGCTTACCCAGAAGGCTGCCCGCTTCACCCTGCCTATCCCGCTGGTCATGCCACGATTGCCGGAGCCTGTGTCACTGTTCTAAAAGCTTTCTTCAAGGAAAGCTTCGTCATCAAATCGCCCGTTCAAGCCTCTGCTGACGGTCTGTCTCTCATTCCCCATGCTGGAGTGCTGACCGTCGGCGGTGAACTCAATAAGCTGGCCTCCAACATCTCTCTTGGCCGCGATGCTGCGGGCGTGCATTGGCGGACCGATGGCGATCAGGGAATGTATCTCGGCGAGGAGGTCGCCATTCGTCTTCTGCGCGATCACAAGCTGTTGAACAACGAACCATTCGCTGGCTTTAGCTTGCGCAAGTTCAACGGTAGCACCGTCACCATCTGACGGTGATTTAGGCCTACGCCATTCATCGCCAACAGCCGAATGATGGAGTTCTGGAGCATTGGAAATAAAGCCTTTCATCACTCCTCGGCTCCATCATTGCCCGCTAAGCCTTTTTAACAACTGGCCTACTCAGCCATTGGACTGACTTCCTGAGCCGGGAGGAGCCCGATGATCCGCTGGGGATGGGTGTAAACATTCATGGTCTGGCCACGGAGGAAGCCGAGTAGGACATCAACGTCGTTGCCATGAATATTGCCGACGCGATGAAGCAGGAGCCCGTGCTCGTCTTTGAAAACCTCTTGCGGAGCGTGGCCGGCTCATGCGTCTGCTCGATGCTCGCGTGACCTTTGCAAACGACAAACTCGCCTCTCTCTACGGCCTCGACGTCAGCGGCGAGGCCGTGCAGCCCGTAAAATGCACCGACGACAAACGCGCTTGCCTGTTCGGCATGTGCGCCGTGCTCACTGCCTCGTCCATACCGAACCACACGAGGCCCGTCATCTGCGGCAAATGGTTGCTTGAGCCGCTGCTCGGCTGCAAACTCGATGCCGGCCAGCTCGACGACAATGCCGGAGACCGTTGCAAAACCCTGCGCGAGCAACTCGCCGCGCATCGTCGCAATGAAAGCTGCGCGTCATGCCATGACAAGATTGATCCTATCGACTTCGGTTTGGAGAATTTCGACGCCATCGGCCGCTTCCGCGCCCAAGAAGCCGGCAACCCCGTCGATGCCAGTAGCACCCTGCCTGACGGCATTCAAATCAACGGCCCCGCCGAGCTGCGAAAGGCCATCCAGCAGCACCACGCCGAAGAATTCATCCGCAACGTCACCCAGCGCCTCACCGCGGTTGCCCCAGGCCGTGCCTTGAAGCCGCAAGATGAAGGTTTAATCCGCCGCTTGATTGCCGATCTAAAAATGAACGACCACCGCGCCGATGCCCTCATCGAGTCCATCGTCCTCATCGAGGCGTTTTGGACGCAGGGGCAGACCCATTGAAGTCCTCCGCCGCTCCAGCGGTGGGGATTCGATGGTGCGGTGTTTAGCTGCGCAGGGCAGCAATCTAGGGAACTTCTCGTCCTGCATTGCAGGCGGGGGATCGGTGTGCGTTATACTCTTCCTCATGCGCTCTGTTTTTATTTCTTTCGCGTTATCGGTTTCCGTCTCGGCGGCGGACTGGCCGCAGTTTTTGGGTCCGGCACGTGCGGGCATCGCAGATGCTTCGGAAAACCCGCTGCCGGATGCGTTTCCGAGTGATCTCCAGCCTTTGTGGAAAAAGTCGGTAGGCTCGGGTTTCTCTGGGCCGCTGGTAGTCGGGGGAAAGGTCATCATCTTTCATCGCGAAGGCAGTGACATGACCACGGAGGCGCTGGAGGCAGCCACGGGGAAGCCGATCTGGCGCAGCACTTACATCACGGATTACATCGACAGTTTTGGCTTTGATCATGGCCCTCGCGCCACACCTGCGGTGGCTGATGGCAGGGTCATCACCTATGGTCCTGAAGGCCGTGCCACGGCGCTGGACTTCAGCAATGGCAAGGAGGTCTGGAACTTTGATACGGCCTCGGCCCTGGAGTCACCACAGGGGTTCTTTGGACGTGCGCCATCGCCGCTGGTGGTGGGAAAGCAGGTCATCATCGCCTCGGGTGGCACGCAGGGTGAAAAACCGGCGGGTTTGACCGCTCTGGACATCGCCACGGGCAAGGTCAGCTGGAACGCCGTGGATGATGAAGCCGCCTATGCCTCGCCTGTGCTGGCGGGTGGAAATCTGCTAGCATGGATGCGTAACCAACTTTGGCTGCTGGATGCGCAGGGCAGCGTGCTGACCTCGCGCCCGCTTCGCTCAAGCATGGATGCCTCGGTAAATGCGGCCACGCCGGTGCCCTTGGGTGGGGATCGCTGGTTGGTCTCTGCCGGTTATGGGGTCGGGGCGCATTTGCTAAAGGTCGCTGATGGGAAAATTGAATCCATCTGGCAGAAGGAGGACACCCTGGACTGCCATTACAACACGCCGATCCGTGTGGGTGAGCATCTGTATGCCTTTCACGGCAGGCAGGAAACGGGGATGAATCTGCGCTGCATCCGTATCGAGGACGGTAGCGTGGCCTGGACGGCATCAGACAGCCTGCCGGGTGGCACTTTGCTCGCGGTGGGTGACAAGCTGCTCGTCGTCACGGAGCAGGGGGAGCTGTGGATCGTCCGCGCCACGCCGGAGCGTTTTGACCGCCTGGCTGCCATCCAGATCCTACGGGCGGGGCATCGCTCGCATGCAGCTTATGCAGATGGCATTCTCTACGCTCGTGACACGGAGCATCTCATCGCCCTGAAGCTGCGTTGATGAAACTGGATCGCGTCATCGCCAAACATCGTTCGTTAGGCAGGAATGAAGCGCATCGCCTGATCGCGGCAGGTCGGGTGCAGGTGGATGCGGTGGTGACGATGGGGAATCAGGTGGAGGTGGACCGCTTTCAGCAGGTGCAGCTGGATGACGAGGTGGTGCAGGCGGCGGAACGGGCGCTTTACCTCATGCTGCACAAGCCCGCCGGTGTGGTCAGCGCCACGGTGGATGCGGAGCACAGGACTGTGGTGGATCTCATTGATGATCCTGATAAAGCGCTGCTGCACATCGCAGGGCGGCTGGATCGCTGGTCCACGGGCCTGGTCCTGCTGACGAATGACGGACGCTGGTCAAAGCGCCTCATGGAGGCCGGAGCCAAAGTGCCGAAGCATTATGTCGTTGGCACTGCACAGCCCATTCCTGCCGAGGCTGTTGCCGCGTTTGCGGAGGGCTTTTATTTTGCCAAAGAAGGCATCACCACCCTGCCGGCGGAGCTGGAGATTTTGGCCGAGAGCCAAGCGCGGGTGATGCTGCATGAGGGACGGCATCATCAGATCAAGCGCATGTTTGGCCGCTGCGGCTGTGAGGTCATCAGCCTGCATCGGCAGAGCATCGGTGCCCTGGCTTTGCCTGAGAATTTGCAGCCTGGACAATGGCGGGCGTTGAGTGAGATGGAAAAAGTGGCGGCGCTCACGCCGGCATGTCCACCACCTTCAGGCCACGCTGCTGGATGAGCTCCAGCGTCCCGCGCAGCACCTCAGTCGCGACCGGTGTGACATCGTGTAGCAGGATCACGGCTCCGGGCCGCAGATCTTTGGCAATGTTTCCCAGGATGCGAGGCGCGCGTTTTTCCACACCATCAAAACCACGGCAGTTCCAGATCAACATCTTCAGGCCTAGCGCGCGCAGCGTCGGCCCGAGGAAGAGATTATGATGCCCCACAGGTGGGCGAAACCACACGGGAGCCTGCCCTAGGATTTCCGTCAGTGTCTGCTGGCAGCCTGCCACCTCCTGCCACATGCGCTCTGGCCGTAGCGTCCAAAACGTGCCTGCCGGGTGTGTCTGGCTGTGATTGCCGATCTGATGACCGCGCCGGAGGATCTCACG
>CANHTV010000411.1 GCA_947463285.1 Verrucomicrobiaceae bacterium
CACCGACTGGGGTGCTCACCACATCGACATCGCCCAGTGGGGCCTCGGCATGGATGAAAACGGTCCAGTCGAAGTACGCCCACCCGCTGATCACGCCAAAGCCAAGCGCGGCGGCCAGCTCGTCTATGCCAATGGCGTCGTGCTCACCCACGCTGAAGGCAGCATGGGCTGTACCTTCCACGGCACCGAAGGCGAAGTGAATGTCGGTCGTGGTAAATTCGCCCTCAGCCTTGGAGGCAAAGACAAGTTTGCCTTCCGTGACAAGGAAACCAGCAAAGGCACCTCCATCGACCGCGAGATCGCCCTCGCCGAGCGTGAATACCTCAAGGACGCCAAGACCAAGCTCTACGTCAGCAAGGACCAGATCGCCGACTTCATCGCCTGCATCAAAAGCCGCCAACAACCCATCTGCCACGCCGGTGTCGGAGCCAGCAGCGCCATCGCCTGCCACCTCATGAACTTCGGCTACTGGCACGGAGCCAACGTGAAGTGGAACCCCACCGAGCATAAGTTCATCTCCGGCGGCGACGACAAATGGCTCACCCGCGAATACCGCGGCGAGTGGAAAGTCTAAGCTCAATGGTGATGCGGGCACTCCTGCCCGCATTGATTCCATCCCATCAGGCGGCCTCGAAAGGGGCCGCCTTTTTTACTGCTCCGCCAGATACCGGTGCTGCTGCTTTTCCAAAGGCGTGCGGAACATCATCGCCACAGCGAAGGTGGTGACGGTGCCAAACATGATGCGCCAGGGGAACTCGATGACGGGCATCCACTCGGGGCGGCTGATGCCCTGGGCTCCGAAGAGGCCCATGACGTCCTTGTCCAGCCCGCTCATGTAAGCCACGACGACGAACCCGGTGATCATGGCAATCACATTGCCGAAATCGCTGCCGCGCGTGCGGGTGAAGAGGCCGGTCATGAAGACGCCGAGCAGTGAACCATAGGTGTAGCCAAAAATACCGAGGATAATCGGCAGGATGCGCAGCTGCGGATTGTGACTAGTGACATAGGCGGTGGCCAGTGCGACGGAAACCAGGAGTGTGGCAAACAAGACGGTGCCGAAGCGCAGGACGCGCACTTTACCAGCATCCGTGGCAGGCTCGCCGAACCAGCGGAAGTGGAAGTCGCGCACATAGCTGGTGGCCAGAGAATTCAACGCGGTGCTGAGCGAGCCCATGGTGGTCGCTAGGACGCCGGCGATCACCAGTCCACGCAGCCCGGCAGGCATGACGGTGAGAACAAAATAGGGGAAGACTTTGTTTGAGGAAACCACGCCTGTGACGCTTTTCGGCAGCATTTCATCGACATTTTGCTGATAGAAAACATAGAGCAAGATGCCGATACCCAGCACGACAAGGGTGATCGGAATATCCGCCAGGCCTGAGAGGATGGTGGCGACAGCACTCTGGCGTTTGTTTTTCGCCGTCAGCATGCGCTGTACCATGTCCTGATCCGTGCCGTGAGTCGCTAGCGTGACAAAGGTAGAACCGAGGAAAGCCGCCCAGATGGTGTACTCCTGCTCCAGCACATGCTTGATGTTTCCCCAGAAGCCCGCGCCTTCTTTCAGGCCGAGATCCCACACGGCGAGATCCTTGGGCCCCGCGAGCATCGCCACCGCGCCTCCCCAGCCGCCAGGGATGTGGCCGAGCAGGTAGATCAGGGAAAAACCCAGGGCACAGACGAGCACGATGATCTGGATCACATCCGTCCAGATCACCGCACGGATGCCGCCCAGCGTGGTATAAAACGCCGTCGCAAGTGTCACTAAAACCAAAGCCACAGCGGTGAGCCAGAACTCGGTGGAGGGTGAGATCGTTTGCTCAGGGTTATTGAGATGCCAGATGATGACCAGGATCATCGTCGGCACCCATAAACGAGTGCCGCTGGCCAGCAGTCGTGTGACCAAGAAAACTCCGGAGGATAAACGATGGGTGACAGGTCCAAAACGTGTACCCAGAAACTCATAAATGCTGACGACACCGTGCTTGTAATAGGCCGGGATAAACACCGCGCTGACCACCACACGCGCCAGGAGATAGCCCACCATCAGCTGCACATAGGTAAAGTTTCGCAGCGCATACCCCTCACCCGGAGCACCGAAAAAAGTACCCGCACTTATTTCCGCAGCCAGGATGGAGGCCAGTACCGCCCACCATGCGATCTGTCGATCTCCAAGCGCAAATCCTTCCATCGAGCCACTCTTGCTGCGCTGAGACAACCCGATCCAAAAGATGAGACCAAAGTAGGCGAGCAGAACGACAGCATCGATAATCAGGGCGGAGGACATGGCCGCGAGTATGGAACGCCCTGGGCGATTTCGCCAAGTTATAAGTGTTTCAGTTTTCCGCCGTTGCCCGTAGGCAGAATCGTTTCAGATTTAGTCACCATGCCAACCCCCGCTTTCCACTACCAAGAACTCCTCGAACTCGGCACCGACGACACCGAATACCGCCTGCTGACGAAGGATCACGTCCGCGTCGAAAAACTCGGCGATAAAGAGATGCTCGTCGTCGATCCCGAGGCGCTCACGTTGCTGGCGAACCAGGCGTTTCATGACATCAATTTCTTCCTGCGGCCAAAGCACCTGAAGCAGGTCGCCGCCATCCTCGATGACCCCGAAGCGAGCGAAAACGACCGCATGGTGGCGCTCACGATGCTCAAGAATGCCGACGTGGCCTCCGCAGGCCTGCTGCCGTTCTGTCAGGACACTGGCACCGCCATCATCATGGGCAAAAAAGGCCAGCAGGTCTGGACCGGCGGTGGTGACGAGGCCGCGCTCTCGAAAGGCGTCTATCTCGCCTACACGGAGAACAACTTGCGCTACTCGCAAAACGCCGCGCTGAACATGTTCGACGAAAAGAACACCGGCACCAACCTGCCCGCGCAGCTCGATTTGTATGCCACCGATGGTGACGCCTATAAGTTCCTCTTCATCGCCAAAGGCGGCGGCTCGGCGAACAAGGCCTTCCTCTATCAAGAGACCCGCGCCGTGCTCAATCCGAAGAGCATCGTGAAGTTCCTCAGCGATAAAATGACCTCGCTCGGCACCGCCGCGTGCCCGCCATACCATCTGACCTTCGTCATCGGCGGCACCTCGGCCGAATCGACGATGAAACACGTCAAACTCGCCTCCACAAAGTATTACGACGGCCTGCCCACCACCGGCAACGAGCACGGCCGCGCCTTCCGCGATGTCGAACTCGAAGCGCAAATGCTCCAGGCCGCCCGCGAGTGCGGCATCGGTGCCCAGTTTGGCGGCAAATACTTCGCCCTCGATGTCCGCGTCATCCGCCTGCCACGTCACGGCGCGTCCTTGCCCATCGGCATCGGCGTTTCCTGCTCCGCCGACCGCCAGGCAAAGGGCATGATCACGCGTGACGGCGTCTTCATCGAGAAGCTCGAGACGAATCCGCTGCAATACATCCCCGAAGAACTGCGCCACCGCAAAGACACCAACGCCGTGCGCATCGACACGAACCGCCCCATGGCCGAGATTCGCGCCGAGCTCAGCAAGTATCCCACCACCACGCGCCTCCTCATCAACGGCCCCATCATCGTCGCCCGCGACATCGCGCATGCGAAGCTGAAAGAGATGCTCGATGCCGGCAAGCCGCTGCCCGACTACTTCAAAAATCACCCCGTCTATTACGCCGGTCCTGCCAAAACACCCGCCGGCATGCCCAGCGGCAGCTTCGGCCCCACCACCGCCGGCCGCATGGACAGCTACGTCGATCTCTTCCAAAGCCACGGCGGCAGCATGATCATGATCGCCAAAGGCAATCGCGGCCAGCAAGTCACCGACGCCTGCAAAAAGCACGGCGGCTTCTACCTCGGCAGCATCGGCGGCCCAGCCGCCATCCTCGCGAAGGAAA
>CANHTV010000412.1 GCA_947463285.1 Verrucomicrobiaceae bacterium
GATGGGTAGGGGCGATGACGACGCCTTCTTCGATCAGTCGCGTGGCATTAGCAGGCATGGAGCCGGGAGTGATGCCGCCGATCTCAGCATGATGGGCTCGATTGGCGATGTAGCCGAGGAGGTCGCCGTTTTGATCATGCACTGGGGTGATAAGCGTCACATCAGGCAGATGCGAGCCGCCAAAGGCTGGATGATTGGTGATGATCGTGTCACCCACCTTCATGGGGTGTGCCGCCACGACTTCACGCACGCAGACACCTAGTGCGCCCAAATGCACAGGGATGTGCGGAGCGCTGGAGATGAGGCGGCCCTGTGGGTCAAGCAAGGCGCAGGAGAAGTCCAGCCGCTCGCGAATATTCGTGGAGATGGCGGTGCGGCAGAGCAGGGCACCCATGTCGCTGACGATGCTATGAAAGCGATGCCGAACCAGGTCTCTCTCAAGCGTCGGCTGGGTAGAGACAGTGAGAGTGCTTTTTCTTAAAACATGCCCAAATCCCTCAACGTGATCAACGCACCAGCCAGGCTCGATGACGATGGTGGCGAAGGCGTCCTGGATCAGATGTGTCTGCGTTGTTGTACTTTGAGTCGAAAGCGCTGGAAGCGTCAGCTTGGGACTCTCCGGCTGCGTTTGGCGAGTAATCCGTCGCAGGCTGACGATCTCGATCTCGCGATTCTCCGGTGGCTTGTAGCCGTAGAGTCGTTGGTAGGCTGCTCGATAGAGTTCAGGCAGCTGCTGAGGATTTGAGAACTCGACTTGCAGAGGTGTGTCCTGTCCTTTGAGCCGCAGTTCGGCAATCTGGAGCGTGGCTGTTACTGGGGGCTTTGGCGGATTTTTTAGAAAGGTCGCCAGTGGCTGGCGAAGCTCAGTTTCTTCGATGGTTTCCGGCACGGCTTCCTGCAAACCCACGGCACTAAGGATGCCCGCATGTTCGGGGATGAGGATCGTTTGAATGCCGAGCTGTGAAGCCACGGCACAGGCGTGTTGTGGTCCGGCACCCCCAAACGCTAGCAGGGCGTGATCTGTGGGATCATAGCCTTCACCAATCGAAATGCGCCGAATGGCATCCGTCATGTGCTCAATAGCCAGACGATGTAGGGCTAGCAGCAGTTCGGCCTGTGTTTGTCCGGCTCCCGCTAGCCGGTGCAGCTCAGACAGACGATGGCGTGCGGCTTCAAGATCCAGGGGGATGGGTGCCTTGCTGGCATCAAAGCGACCTAACAAGAGATTGACATCCGTGATGGTCAGTGGGCCACCTTTGCCATAACAGGCGGGGCCAGGGTCTGAGCCTGCGCTCTCCGGCCCCACGGCTAGACCATGATGCGTCCATTGGCAGATCGAGCCGCCTCCAGCAGCGACGGTCTCGATGGCGACACACGGAGCCAGTAGCTTCATGCCTGCGACATCCTGTGAGAAGCGGTAGGCTGGGCGTGAGTCAATGCGGGCGACATCGGTGCTGGTCCCGCCCATGTCGAAGGTGATGATTCGGCGGATGCCAAGACGTCGTGCGGCATTGGCGGCACCGATCGCCCCACCAGCGGGACCGCTGAGCAGCATGTCTTTGGGGCGAATGGCCTCTGTGGTCTTGAGCCCTCCAGCGCTGGTCATGACCAGCATGTCAGGGAACATTTGTCTGATCGCCGCGAGAAAAGCGCGGACAGGTTTGTCTAGGTAAGCATCGGCGACCGTGCTCTGCGTGCGTGGCAGCAGCTTGGCAAAAGCCGCCGTCTCATGGGAAAGTATGACGTGTTCGAAACCGCAGGCTTGCAGGATGTCACCGACGCGCTGCTCATGCTGTGGGTACATCTGGCCATGGAGCAAAGAGACCGCCGCTGTTTTGATACCAAGTGACAGGCAGCGGCTGGCTTCAGATCGAATGACCGCTTCCTCCAATTCTTCGACGACCAAACCATCAATACCAATCCGCCCTGGGACTTCGCAGACCGTTTCATGGAAAACGGACCGGAGCGTATGTTGCAAAGCGAAGAGATCACTGCGCCGTTGATCGCCAATTTGAAGAAGGTCAACAAAGCCTCGGGTGATGAAAAGTGCTACACGCCCGCCCTTGCGTTCCAAGAGGGCATTGGTAGCTCGCGTTGTCGCGATCCGCAGATGCATCGGCGGAAAATCTTGTCCCAGCGCTGTGTTGGTGAGGATCCGCGCACCGAGCACTGGAGCTTCCTCGCGCGTGCTGAGTTCCATCAGGCTGCCAGTTTGCCAAAATTCAGGGGCTGGCTTATCTAAAATGACTACAGAACTGACACGGTCCCATTTTAAAATGACCCGCGACTCGTCGTCCCTGACGCAGCGCAGGCTGAATCCAGCCAGGATGTCTTCAGGAAGTGGCGGCAGGCCCAGCAAACGAGATCCATTCTTAGGGTCGTGGCTCCAAGTGGCCCGAAGACAGCCTGTCGAAAGAACCTTGCAGCGCGTTTCGCGATCCTGCGGGTCCAGAGCATGGCAGTCGGTGAAAGTGCCACCTGTATCGGCAGCAATACGCCAGAGAGGAGCAGTCGAAGAAGAAGTCATCAGATGAACATCGTGCGTTTCGGCTAAGTAACAGAGTTTGGGCCGGGTTTGCTCGGCATTTATGGATCGGACTTACGGAAGGTCTTGGAAAGATATACTTTTTTCATTTCCAGCCTTGCAAAGACCTGATGGAATTCTATTCTCCACTCTGCTTGTGAAAAATTTCACAAGCCCTGAAACCGACACATTATGGGTAACTTCTTTCCGCGCTGGACCAATTGGCTGCCTCTGAAGCTAGCCGTTGCGGCTGGATTCATTGTATTTGGGGTAAGCTTGGCTGTTCCCTACTATTTTACACCGAAATACACTCGTGTGGGCTATGAGCCTACCCAGCCAGTGCCATTTTCGCATAAAATTCACGCTGGCCAGCTGGGCCTCGACTGCCGTTACTGCCACTCCTTCGTGGAGAACTCCAGTCACGCTAACGTGCCTACCAATCAAACCTGCTTTAACTGTCATGGTCCAGGCAAGGGCAATATCAAGTCAGCCAGCCCCAAGCTGGAGAAGGTGATCAAGGCCAACGAAACCGGCAAGCCGATCGAGTGGGTGAAAATCCACAAAGCCCCTGATTATGTGTACTTTAACCACAGTGCTCATCTCAATCGCGGCATCTCCTGTCAGAACTGTCACGGTAAGGTTAATGAAATGGAAGTGGTGAAGCATGCTGAGCCTCAATCCATGGGTTGGTGTCTTGATTGCCATCGCAATCCTGAGAATAACCTGCGCCCTCTGGATCAGGTGACTAATTTGAACTATTCACCAGAGCAACTTGACCGAGCCGCCTTCTATCAAGGTCTTCTGGGCAAGGGAATCAAGGCTGAGGAAATCGCGGGTGTCATAGGTAAGGACAAGAAGGCCTCCAATCTCCAGGAATTGCTCACGCTCGCTGACGCAGCTTACGGCAAGTCTGTGACCCAGCTTGAAGTGGGTTCCCAACTCAAAAAACATTGGCAGGTGCAGCCGCCTGATTCTTGCACCGCCTGCCATCGCTAAACCTGCGCCCCCCTTTTATTACCCGACATGAAACGCATTTGGCAGCATCCTGAGGAGCCCAAGACTGGTAAGCGCTTTTGGCGCAGCACCGCTGAGCTCGAGCGCCGTTCGGAATTCCTCAACACCCTTGGCGTGGAATTTCCCGCGGGTGATACCCTTGATGAAGGTGAGCGCGAAAACTCACGTCGTGACTTTTTGAAGCTCATGGGAGCCTCGGCCGGTATGATGGGCCTCGCCGCCTGCCGTCGCCCGCTGACCAACATTTTGCCTTACACGCAGCACGTGGAGTGGATCATCCCAGGCAAGCCACTGCTTTACGCCTCGGCCATGCCGACAGCTACTGGTGCTGTA
>CANHTV010000413.1 GCA_947463285.1 Verrucomicrobiaceae bacterium
TCACGTTCATAACCGTTTTCAAACCAGCGCATCAGCGCTCGTGTAGCCCGACCTGGGGGGTGGTAGGGTTCATTGATCAAGGTGGCTGTGACTCCTCCGACTCCTTCATCACCATCCAAGATCTCGTAAAGCCGTGCAAGACAACCTGGCTCAAGGATGATGTCATCATCCAAAAACCAGACAAACTTCTGAGTTGCAGCTGCCACAGCTTGATTTCTTTGGGGGGCCAAACCCGCACGGTTCGCAGCGATGTAACGCCAGATCACGTCAACGCCAAAACGCTTTTGCCAAAGCAGAATACTTGATTTCACAAGCTCATGCGTGCAGTCGTCCTCCGAAGCGTCACAGATGACGATCTCACTCGGCAGCGTATCCTGTGCAGCCAAGGATTCCAAAAAACGGGCCAGAATCGGCGCACGATTTCGGGTCGGTAGAATGGCCGAGACAGGCACGATGCGTGGAGATACAGCGGGCATTTGTCAGATCACATCAGCGAAGTTCCGTTCGGTAGCTCGGAAATACTTGATGCCTAGAACCAGCAGCAAGAGGCTCAACACGGATGACAAAGCAAAGCTGCCCCAGTGAATTTCAGTCGTGCCACAGATAGCCCACCGGAAGCCATCTATCACAGCAACGATGGGATTCACAGACACGATGATGCGTCCCACATCTCCAAATCGCTCCTGAATCACACTGGTGCTGTAGAACACGGGGGAAACGTAGAGTCCAAATTGAACGATGAAAGGTATGATGTAGCGAAAGTCTCGATACTTCACATTCAGCGCCGTAAAAAACAGTCCGGGCCCCATGGCAGAAACAAAGGCAAGCGCTGTAAAAACGGGCAACGCGCAAAGACGCCACGTCGGCATCATGCCATACCAGAGCATCAGCCCTCCAAGAATGATCAGAGAAATGGCGAAGTCCACAAACGCCACGACCACCGCACTTGCAGGCAGTATCATGCGTGGAAAATAAACTTTCGAGATGAGATTTGCATTGCCCACCAGGCTGCCTGCGGACTCACCCAAAGCACTGGCAAAGAAATACCACGGCAGTGTGCCAGCGCAGACCATCACCGCATAAGGCACACCATCTGATGGCAACTGGGCAAGTGAACCAAAGACGCCCGCGCCGATGAGGATGGTCAGCAAGGGACGAATAATCGCCCAGGCCGCCCCAATGGTTGTCTGCTTGTATCTGACAAGGATGTCACGCCAGGCCAGGAAGCCGAACAACTCCCGATAACGCCAAAGGTCGGACCAATAGTTCTTGGAGGCTCGGCCGGCTTCAATGATAAGCTGATTCATAGAAAAATTAAGGATCTCATTTTCCACTGACTGCCGTGATCCAGCTTTGATTCGCCAGATACCATCTGACGGTTTCACGAATGCCAGACTCAAAAGTGTGCGCAGGCTTCCATCCTAAATCACGTTCTATTTTTGAGGCATCAATGGCGTAGCGACGATCGTGACCAGGACGATCTTTAACAAAGGTGATTAAAGAGCGGGAATCATGACCGATCTCTGGCTTCAACTCATCAACAAGATCACAAAGGAGATGAACGAGATTGATGTTCGTTTTCTCGTTTAGCCCACCGATGTTATAGGTCTGCCCGGGAACGCCACGATTCAAAACCAACCAAAGAGCTTCAACGTGATCTCCAACGTAGAGCCAATCACGTACATTCAGCCCATCTCCATAAACAGGGATCGCCCTGCGACTGAGAATGCTTTGGATGACCACTGGAATGAGTTTCTCCGGGAACTGATAAGGACCGTAGTTGTTCGAGCAGTTCGTAATGACCGTTGGCATGCCATAGGTGTGATGATAGGCACGAACGAGCATATCACTAGAGGCCTTGCTGGCTGAGTAGGGGGAGTTGGGAGCATAAGGCGTGGTCTCCATAAAGAAGCCCGTGTCCCCCAGGGATCCATACACTTCATCCGTGGAGACATGATGAAACTTCACCCCTTCCCTTTTCTGCCAATGATCCCGGCACGCTTCCAGGAGGTTGAAGGTTCCAACAATATTCGTCTGGATAAAATCACCTGGACCCGAGATTGAGCGATCGACATGTGATTCGGCCGCAAGATGCATGACGTGAGTGATATCATACTGACGAATGACTCGCACAACTTCCTCTTTGTCACGCAGGTCCACTTTTTCAAAGACATGATGCTTGGAGTCGACCTCGGCCAGGTTTTCAAGATGCCCAGCATAATTGAGGCAGTCGAGATTGATCAGTTTCTTAACGCCAGAATGACCTGCGATGAATCTAACAAGATTGGAACCAATAAACCCGGCTCCGCCTGTAATGAGAAGGTTCATAAAATAGTTTCAGTCAGCAGACCGCCAATTAAACAGGGAGTCTTCAATCGCTTCCATAACTGGACGCATGACCACCCCAGCAGCTTTAAGCTTGGACGTATCCAAAACACAGTTTGAACGCGGAGCCTTGGCTGCATAACGATAAAAGTCTTCATCGTTCTGCCAGTAGCTGAAATCTCGGGAAAGATTTAAAATACGCTTGATGCGATCCACCACCTCGTGAGTCATCACAAAGCCTGGATTTGTTACGTTATAAGTGCCCAACGGCGCATGGCCACACCAGAGATCAAGGCACGCACGTGCGAAGTCACCGCGATGAGTAATCGAATTAACATTCTCGTACACTCGTTCATATCGCTGCAACTTGCTCAAATAGTTTCGCTCGCCATCGAATTCATCAAATGGGATGCGTAATCGCCAGATGTAGGCATTGACATCATGCGCCAGAACTTCCTCACAGAGAGCCTTGGTACCGCTGTAAAAACTACAAGGTAGATCATGGAACGTGAAGTTCGGTGGATCTTCCTCCCGGTATCCAGAGACAACTTCAGGGCGAAGCGCCACGAGCTTTTTCAAGGGTGGACACATCAGATTTTTCTCGACACGAACCACCCCATTATCGTTGATGAAAGCGCCTGAATAGATGCAACCAGACGAGATCTGTGCCCAGCGAATTCCTGCCACTTCACAGGCGTCTGAAACCGTTTTTGGCAACACGACATTTCCCAACAGGGCTTCAGCTTGGTTGGTCTCACAAATATCGACGTTCGGTTTGCCCGTGCTGCCAGCAGCATTGATGAGGAAGCTCACTTTGGCCTCTTTCAATAGACGCCGCAGTGTGACGAAGCAGCTATAATTGACCTCTGCCCTACTTATTGAGAGGAATGGAATGCGACGACGATGCAGCTCGGTGACAAAGGCGCTGCCGATGTAACCGCTACCGCCAAGAAGAAGAACCATGATAGGTGGGATACGACAGAACCTCAGTCTGAAGAATGAACCCGCCGCAGGTTCTGGAGGTATTCCCGATACTCACAGCTGGGCATTTTGGAAATAAGGGCAGCAAACTGGTTGAAGCTCAAAAATCCCCGATACAGCGCAGCCTCTTCAGGGCAGCCGAGCTTGATACCTTGGCGCTTTTCTATGGTTTGCACATAAGCGGAGGCCTCGTGGAGACTGCTACTCGTGCCTGCATCCAACCAAACTGTGCCACGGCTCATGCGCACAACGCGCAGTTTGCCTCGAAAGAGGTATTCCTTGTTCACGTCTGTGATCTCCAGTTCTCCTCGCGAGGATGGCTTCAAGGCACGTGCAATCTGCACCACAGTATTGTCGTAGATATACACTCCAGGCACGGCAAAGTTGCTCCGGGGCTGCTTAGGCTTCTCCTCAAGCGAAATGGCGTTGCCCTCACCATCAAATTCCACCACGCCATAACGTTCTGGATCGGTGACATGGTAAGCGAAGACTGTAGCACCGTTTTGAAACTCGCTGATTGCCCGAGGAAAGGCGTCACCACCGAAGAAAATATTATCGCCGA
>CANHTV010000414.1 GCA_947463285.1 Verrucomicrobiaceae bacterium
ACACATCGAGCACCTGAGTTTCAGGATGCTCGCGGAGCCACGCATTGGCTTCATCGGCATTCAGATTGGCACAGACGCAGCCCGGCGCGGCTTTGAAGAGGCTGCCATCCCAGTTTCCTTCATACCAATACCAAAGGCCGACGACGGCAGCGACGATGAGGAGAGTCCAGAGCATACGGCGAAAGATCATGAATGGTAAAACCTGAAACTCTCATCATGCGCCGCCGAGCTTCTTCACTTGCTGCGAGAGACGCTTGAGGAGATTGCTGCACACATTGTCACACAGCTCCGTAATACTCGGATCAGCGATGAAGCAGATCACCGCGAGCCCCACCTTGCGGCGGCCCACCATTCCGGCATCCGCGAGCGACTGCACATGGCGTGAGACATTCGCTTGCGTGAGCCCCGTGGCCTCGACGAGCTCCGAGATGTTCAGCTCTCCGCCTTCTTCGAGGGCGCGGAGGATTTTCAGGCGGCTAGGCTCCGCGAGCGTGCGGAACCAGGAGGCGATAAGCGCCAGCGCCTCGTCAGTGACAGGCGGCAGAGGCTTTTTTTTTCGTGTAGCAGGCATGATTTGAAAAAGGGTTTTCAGATGGCTGCTATATGCGTATAAACTCATATAGATAGGCATGGGTCCAACATGAAACCGGTTTCGTCCACTGAAAGATTATGCCGCCGGTTTTTGCGTCACCCTTCGCTGCTGGCGCAGATGATCCATGAGGATTTTTGTGGATTTGCTTAGGAAGCGGTCGGGGTTCCACATCATGGCGATGGTGCGGGAAGGCTTGGTGCTGGTGAAGGATCGGTAGGTGCGCTGAGTGCTGGTATCGATCTTCCGCGCCATCTCCGGCACAATGGAAACGCCGTGGTTCAGGGAAACGAGCTCCTGCACGGTGGCGAGCTGGCTGGTGCGCTCGATGGTGACGGGCTGCACGGATTGCTTTCGGCAAAAAGAGGCGATGTTTTCCGAGAGGCAGTGAGCCTCGTTCAGCATGACAAAGGGGTAACCATTCACGGACTCTGCGGTGATCTTTTTCTTGGCCTCCAGCGGATGTCCGAGCGGTAGCAAAAGAAGCAGTTCCTCGTCAAAGAGCGGCTCGATGTCGAGCTGTCGGGTAATGATGGGTAGCGCGAGCAAAGCGACATCAATCTCACCATGGCTACAGCGCTTGATGAGCATGTCGGTGGTGTCTTCCTGCACGATGACGGAGATTTCGGGATGCTTTTTGGCAAAGCTGGCTAGCAACGTCGGCAGAAAGTAGGGTGCGATGGTTGGGATGGCACCTAGCCGCACGCGGCCGCGCTTCCCAGCTTCAGAAAGCTCGGAGAAGGTGTCCTCCATGAGCTTGAGGATCTCTTTCGCACGATCGAGCAGCAGCCCGCCGAGGTCCGTTAGCACGATCTCGCGAGGCTTTCGCTCAAACAAAGGCTGGCCGAGCTGATCCTCGAGTTTTTGAATGGCACGGCTGAGTGCGGACTGGGAGAGATGCAGCTCCTCGGCAGCGCGAGTGAAGTTCTTCGTGCGGGCGAGAACGACAAATTGCACCAGCAGATGGAGGTCGAGTTCGTCTTTCATGCACGAAGAATAGCCATGCGTTAGGCGCATCGCAAGCATTCAGACAATGCATTGGATGCATGGCATCTCTGCGAGCATCAGGTTGCGTGTCCGGCACCCAACTTGGGTCCGTGACATGGAACCCTCAACCAACCTAAAGCCATGAACACATCCCCAACCAAGGCCCTGCTTGCCGCATTGACGCTGATGCCGGTGGTGTCCGCCACTGCACAGGACAAGCCCGCCCAACCCCAACCCGACAAACCCATGAATGACATCAGCAAGTGCCCGGTGATGGGCGCGCCCGCCGCTCCTGGCCGCCACACGGCCGCCGGAGCCATGACGAACAGCGACTGGTGGCCGAACCAGCTCAATCTCAAAATCCTTCATCAAAACTCGCCGAAGGGAAACCCAATGGGCGAGGGGTTCGACTATGCTGAGGAGTTCAAGAAGCTCGATCTCGCGGCTTTGAAGAAGGATCTGAGTGAACTCATGACCACCTCGCAGAAGTGGTGGCCGGCTGATTGGGGCCACTACGGCCCCTTCATGATCCGCATGGCCTGGCACAGCGCGGGTACCTACCGCGTGAGCGACGGCCGCGGCGGCGCGGGCTATGGAACGCAACGCTTTGCGCCGCTGAATAGCTGGCCGGACAACGCGAGCCTCGATAAGGCCCGCCGACTTCTCTGGCCGATTAAACAAAAATACGGCAACAAGATCTCGTGGGCCGATTTGATGATCCTCACGGGCAATGTAGCGCTGGAATCCATGGGCTTCAAAACCTTCGGCTTTGCTGGTGGTCGTGCCGATGTGTGGGAGCCGCAGGAGGACATCTATTGGGGGCCGGAAAGCACCTGGTTGGGCGACAAGCGCTACAAGGACGAGCGCATGCTGGAGAAGCCTCTCGCCGCCGTGCAGATGGGCCTCATCTATGTGAATCCCGAAGGTCCGAACGGCAAAGCCGACCCGCTGGCCGCAGCCAAGGACATCCGCGATACCTTTGCTCGCATGGCGATGAATGACGAAGAAACCGTCGCGCTCATCGCCGGTGGTCACACCTTTGGCAAGGCGCATGGAGCGGCACCGCCAGAGGGCAATGTCGGCCCCGAACCCGAAGCCGCGCCGCTTGAGGAAATGGGCCTTGGTTGGAAAAACAAGTTCGGCAAAGGCAACGCGGAAGACACCATCACCAGCGGTCTCGAAGGTGCCTGGACGACCACGCCGCGAACCTGGTCGCACGGTTACTTCACCAACCTCTTCGCTTATGAATGGGAGCTTACCAAAAGCCCCGCCGGAGCCCAGCAATGGACCCCCAAAGGCAGCGTTGGCAAAGGCACCGTGCCGGATGCGCACGTCGCTGGCAAATCACACGCGCCGATGATGTTCACCACGGACATCGCGCTGCGTGAAGACCCGATCTACCACAAGATCTCCAAGCGCTTCCTGGAGAATCCAGGCGAGTTCGCTGACGCCTTCGCCAAGGCTTGGTTCAAGCTCACCCATCGCGACATGGGACCCCTCGCCCGCTACCTCGGCCCTGAAGTGCCGAAGGAAAAACTCATCTGGCAGGACCCGCTTCCAGACATGGATCATGAACTCGCCAACGAGCAGGACATCGCCCAGCTCAAGGCGAAGATCCTCGACTCTGGTCTCACCACCTCCGAACTCGTCTCCACCGCTTGGGCTTCCGCCGCCACCTTCCGTGGCAGTGACAAACGCGGTGGTGCCAATGGTGCCCGCATCCGTCTCGCACCGCAGAAAGACTGGGAAGTGAACAACCCGGCGCAGCTCGCCAAGGTGCTTGCTGCATTGGAGAAGATTCAGACTGAGTTCAACACAGCCAAGAAGAAGGTCTCACTCGCGGACCTCATCGTGCTCGGCGGCAGCGCCGCAGTCGAAGCCGCCGCGAAGAAGGCTGGTCATGTTGTTACGGTGCCCTTCAGGCCCGGCCGCGTGGATGCCACGCAGGACCAGACCGATGTCGAATCCTTCGCCGTGCTCGAACCTAAGCACGACGGCTTCCGCAACTACCTCGGCCACGAACTCGACCGCCCCGCGCCCGAGAATCTCGTGGACCGAGCCCAACTCCTCACGCTCTCCGTTCCTGAGATGACCGTGCTCATCGGCGGCATGAGAGCGCTTGGCACGAACACCGGTCATCCCGACCTCGGCATCCTCACCCAGAATCGTGGTGCTCTCACCAATGACTTCTTCGTGAACCTGCTCAGCATGGATACCGAATGGAAGGTCTCGCCCCGCTGCGAGCACTTCTACGAAGGC
>CANHTV010000415.1 GCA_947463285.1 Verrucomicrobiaceae bacterium
ATCACGAGCCGGATTTCCACGCCTGGATGCATGAGCACCTCGACATCACGGCGGAGCAACATGAGAAACTGGAGCCGATCGAGGCCGACTTCGAGCAGCAGCGGGTGCGGCTGCGGGCCGAAATCCGCGCCGCAGGTCATGCCTTGGCCGCCGCCATCGATGGCGCTGATGTGCAGGACGCCCGCCTGAAGGCCGCGCTGGATCGCCTGAATCTGGCGCAGGCAGAATTGCAGCGAAAAACACTGGATCATTTTTTCGCCATGAAGCGCTACCTGCGCCCTGCACAAGCGGAACGACTTTTGGAGTGGACGCATGACAGCCTTACCCGCGAACCTTGAACTCCTGTTTACGGAGTCTGCGCCTGCTCTGCCCGTGACGGTGGAGCAGGAGAAGATCCGTGCCGCGCAGGCAGGAGATGTGGCGGCCTTTGAGTGGATCGTGAGGCAGCATGAGGAGCGTCTGTTTGGCTTTTGCTGTCGCTGGCTGCGCTGCATGGAGGATGCGCGCGAGGTCTGCCAGGACACCTTTGTGCGGGCCTGGCAGGCGCTGCCGGAGTTCGAAGGCAGGGCGCAGCTATCTACCTGGCTTTATCAGATCGCGCTGAATCTCTGCCGAGATCGCGCCAAGAGCCGCGCCACAAGGCAGCGCGACCATACCGTGCATCTGGAGAGCCTCGAAGCCTCGCCTCACTGCCCGCATCAGACGCCTGCAGCCAGCGCCGAGTGGAGCAGCGAGCTGCAAAAGCTGGAGCGTGGCCTGGCCCTTCTGCCGGAAAAGCTGCGCGCCGCGCTGATGCTCACGACGATGGAAGGCCTAAGCCAGGAAGAATGTGCCCTGGTGCTAAACTGCTCCGTGCGCGGCATCGAAGGCCGGCTTTACCGTGCCAGACAGATGCTGCTGGACTGGTGGAATGAGGAAAGTTGAGGTGAGAAAATTTTTTGTGGGCTCGCATGGAATGGCTCGTCACAGGATGACTCCCCCTGTTTTTTCTGATGAACTCCCGCCTGCTTTCCATCCTCAGCCTGACCTTGTGTCCGGCAGTTTTTGCCCAAATCTCAGCCACCCCTGAAACCAAGCCGGAGGTGCTGCCGGAGATCGTGATCGAGGGTAAAGCGGAGGATCTTCTGGGCCGCACGGACACCGCTTCGAAAGGCCGTGCTTCCCAGCAAGACTTCCTCGCGCGGCCGTTGCTTCGTCGGGGTGAAATCATCGAAGCCATTCCTGGCATGACCGCCACGCAGCACGCGGGCGGTGGCAAGGCGAACCAGTATTTCCTGCGGGGCTTCAACCTCGATCACGGCACGGATTTCGCCATGAGCCTGGAAGGCATGCCGCTGAACATGCGCACTCATGCTCATGGCCAGGGCTACACGGATCTGAACCCGCTGATCCCGGAACTGGTGGAGTCTCTGGACTACGCCAAAGGCACCTACACCGCTGCGGATGGGGACCTCTCCAGCGCGGGCAGTGCGAATTTCCTGATGTGGGATGTGCTACCGCAGAACTTGGTGAAAGTGGAGTTTGGCGAGTACAATTATTATCGCGCCCTGATGGCGGGCACTGCTGATTTTGGCAGTGATGTGGAGCAGGGCATTCAGCAGGGGCTGACTTACGCTTTGGAGTACAATTATTACGACGGCCCGTGGCAGCAGCCGGAGGAGTTTAACCGATGGAACGGCCTGCTGCGCTGGTTCAAGACGGATGATGACACGAAGCTCTCCGTCACCTTCATGGGGTATCAGGGCTCATGGACCAGCACGGATCAGATCCCCTCTCGTTTGGTCAATCAAGGCCTGCTGGATCGCTACGCCACGCTGGACCCGTCAGCTGGCGGCGAAAGCTCGCGCTACAGCCTGAACATCGCCTTTGAGCATCGGGATGATGACGTGGTCACGCGGGCGAATGTCTATGCCATTCATTACATGCTGGATCTGTATTCCAATTTTACTTACGAGCTCGATCCAGGCCCGCCGACAGGAGACCAGTTTCAGCAGGCCGAGCAGCGCTGGGTGCTCGGCGGTCAGCTTTCCCGCACCTGGGAAAAACGTGAACTGTTTGGCATTGAATCTGACTTCACGTTCGGTCTGCAAACACGCACGGATCTGATCGATGGTATTGGTCTTTGGGGCACTGAGCAGCGCAGTCGTCATACACAAATCCGAGTCGATGACATCCTGGAATCCAGCGTCGGCCTTTACGGCGAAGTCGTCACCCGCTGGGCTCCCTGGTTCCGCACCACTTTGGGGCTGCGCGGTGATGTTTTCTACTTCGAGCCTCAAAGCTCGTCCGTCGATGGGCAGGAGGACGAGCTGGCGGGCATCCTCAGTCCGAAGTTCAGCGCCATCTTCGGCCCTTGGAAGCAGACGGAGCTTTACCTGAATTTCGGCACCGGCTTTCACAGCAATGACGCCCGTGGTGTCAGTGCCGGTCAAAACGCCGCCGATGCGCTCGTGCGGACTATGGGTGCGGAGATCGGAGTGCGCACGCAGGCGGTGAAAAACCTCACCACCACACTGGCCTTGTTTTGGCTGCAAAGTGACAGCGAACTGGTCTATGTCGGCGATGCTGGCACGAATGAACCCGGCAATGGCTCTGAGCGTTACGGCGTGGAGCTGACAAGCTACTGGCGGCCGACGGAGTGGTTCAGCGCGGATGCCGAACTAGCCCTGACTCATGCCCGTTTTCTCGATGCTCCCGACGGAGCCAACCACATCCCAAATAGCATCCCGATCATGTTCAGCGGCGGCTTTAACCTCGGCGCGCAAGGAAATACCGCAGGCTGGTTTGCTGGCGCGCGCATCCGCATGTTTGCTAACAGCCCGCTGGAGGAAACCGACACCGTGCGTGGGCGCGACAGCATCCTGGTCAATGCCACCGTGGGCTATCGCATGAAGGACTGGGAATTTGCCGTGGACTGCCTGAACCTGCTGAACCGCCAGGACCAGGACATCTCCTATTTTTACGAAAGCCGCGCTCCCGGTCAGCTCGCCGCCAACGACGTCCACATGCATCCCATCGAGCCGCGCATGTTCCGCATGAGAGTGACTTACCGGTTTTAGGTCAACACCCGAGTGCCTCAGCTCTTAAACTCTGGGTAAAAGGGATTGTGGGCTTTTTCCTCAGCCAGGGTGGTGAGTGGGCCGTGACCCGGAGCGATGACGCTGTCGTCTGGCAGGGTGAAGATTTCTTTGCGGTTGGTGGCGAGAGCTTCAGGAAAGGAGACGGCACCGCCACCCATGGAGCTGGAAAAAAGTGCATCCCCAACGATGGCGACTGGCTGCGCCAGACCACGAACGACATAGGTGGTGCCGCCTTTGGAGTGCCCCCAGGTGGAGCGTGACTCGATACTAAGACTGCCGAGTTGCCAGGTAGCTCCAGGCGTAAAGGTCTGAGCAGAAGCATGAGGCTCGCGCTCACTGACAAGCACCTGCGGGGCCGCAAGCGTAGCGATGTCCGCGACGTGATCGGGATGTGTGTGGGTGAGGAAGAGGTAGCGCAGCTTCAGCCCCAGTTCGTTAATCTTGGCCACCAGCGGTGCGGCATCAGCTCCGGTGTCAAAAGCAGCGGCTTCGAGGGTCCCGCTGTCCCAGACTAGGTAGGCATTCACCGTCATGTCATGAAAGGCGGTATTGCACTGCGCCAGACCGGCCAGGGAGACCGCCTTTGGAAACCATGCGCCCTCGGCCATCGCTACGAGAGCGGGACCGTGTAGGCCGAGCACAGGCGCGAGCTTCAGGAGTGTTGGCAGCAGCTTTTCGCCATCTTTGACTGCCTCCAGCTCAGCCACTGAAACCTG
>CANHTV010000416.1 GCA_947463285.1 Verrucomicrobiaceae bacterium
CGCCTCAGTGATTCTCAGCAAAGAAGGCAGCAGTGAGCGTGATGGCATCCAGATGAGCGCTTATGATTTTGAGCCCGAACCCGGCATTCGTCTGCGGCTGCATCTCGCCCATCGCGCCGGACTCCGTGCCCAAGATCTGGAACTGGTCGCTCTGAACGTCCTCGATGCTGAAGGCTGGCAGGATTTCTGCGCCACCTATCACTCACGCTTCGGCAAGCACATCGAGACCGTCCCCACGGTGAAGCCCGATGAGCAGGCCTTTGAGAGTGAAAAGAAGATGTTTGAAAGCTTCAAATGGGGCATGGTCTACCTCAGCCCGCGTGGTGTCGGTGCCACCGAGTGGACCGGCAGTGAAAAAGCCCAGACCCAGCGCCTCCGCCGTTTTTACCTACTCGGTCAGACCGTCGATTCCATGCGAACCTGGGACATCCGCCGAGGCGTGCAGGCGGTGAAGCAGATCGCAGGTCTGGAGAAAATGCCGCTGTGGATTCAAGCCCAGCGTGAAATGGCGGCCAACGCGCTTTACGCCTCCTTGTTTGAAGACGGCATCACCCGCCTCGATCTCCACGACCTGCCTACCACCCATCGGCAGGGTCCAGCCTACCTGAATGTTCTGAAATATCTCGATCTCCCGCAGGCCGCCGCCATGGCCGCAGAAAAAACCCGCGTCATCCTCTACACCGCTGATGAAAAAGCCTGGGCTTATCCTACGAGCATCGTCAAGCTTCTCGGCCTTCCCGAAAAACAATGGCAGATCCGCAAGCCCGTGGCGGCAGAGTAGAGTGCCCCTTTGCTGTCAGTCATGAGCCCCGGAGCGCGGAATTTGTTCCGCAGCAGCTCATGAGCAAAAGTCGTGTGGTTTGTCCCTGCGTCTTCTTAAACCCTTTGACTGCGTTTTGCTGGGAGCAGTTGGTGGAAACCGTGGCTCACACGCTTTGCAGCATCTCCGCAGGGGCTGCTTCTAGTTTGGCTAGGATGCGGGCGGGGATTTCGACGGCTTTCATTTTGCCTGTTGCCTTATCCCGACGAACACAGGCGGCGACGAGGTGGCCTTCGGCACTCAGGGTGCCGTCAGCTTTCCAGAAGCGAACGAGATACCGCACGGTCTTGGTCCGCACTTCTTCCACGAGCAGCTCCATGGTGAAAACCTCCTCGAAGAACAGCGGCGCCCGGTAGTCGCAGGAGGCATGGACACGCGGCCAGCCGACGCATTCCTCAGCCGGGATCTTGGCGGGATCTTCACGGATGGATAGCTCTAGCAAGCGAAAGAAATCATGCTCTACGCGCTCCATGTAGCGGAAGAAGTTTGAGAAATGCACGATGCCAGCCATGTCGGTATCGGCAAACTGGACGCGGTCAGAGATCGTGTGGCGGTAGGACATGATGCTTGGATCTGGCTTGGCCAGTTTGACTTCAATAGGTAATACGAACGGGGATCGAATCTTGATTTACTCGCCGGGCAAGGGCTCGGTCGGGTAGGTCTCGATCCAAGGCAGGCCGTAGGCGTTGAGGTCGGCCATGAAAGGATCAGGATTCAGCTGCTCCACGTTCCAGACGCCGGGCTGGCGATATTCAGTATTCGTCAGCAGCTGCTTGGCGGCGATCATAGCGGGCACGCCAGTGGTGTAGGACACGCCCTGGGAGTTGGTTTCCTTGTAGCAGTCTTCGTGGTCCTTGATGTTATAGACGTAGTAGCGCTTGGGCTGGCCATCTTTGCCGGTGCCTTCGATCCAGTTGCCGATGCAGGTCTTGCCCTTGGTATCAGCACCGAGGGTGCCGGGTTCAGGCAGCAGGGTTTTGAGGAATTCGATCGGGATGATGGCGTTGCCCTGATGCATGACGGGGTCGATGCGGGTCATGCCGACGTTCACGAGCACTTCCATGTGCTTGATGTAGTTGTCGCCAAAGGTCATCCAAAAACGCGCGCGGCGCATGGGGATGTGTTTCGTGAGGCTTTCCAGCTCCTCGTGGTAGAGGCAGTAAATGTTCTTCGGGCCGATGCCGTCAGGGAAGGGGAAGCTGCGCTTGATTTCAAGCGGCTTGGTTTCCACCCACTGACCGTTTTCCCAGTAGCGACCGTTGGCGGTGACTTCGCGGAGGTTGATCTCGGGATTAAAATTGGTGGCGAAGGCCTTGCCGTGGTCGCCCGCATTGCAGTCGATGATGTCGAGGGTATCAATCGTTCTGAAGTGATGCTTCAACGCGTAGGCAGTATAGACATTGGTGACACCTGGATCGAAGCCGCAGCCAAGCAGGGCGGTGAGACCGGCGGCCTTGAATTTCTCCTGATAGGCCCACTGCCAGTGGTACTCAAATTTGGCGACATCGCGAGGCTCGTAGTTCGCCGTGTCGATGTAATGCACACCGGCCTCCAGGCAGGCGTCCATGATGGTGAGATCTTGATAAGGCAGGGCGACGTTGATGACGACCTCAGGCTTGAACTCATTCAGCAGGGCGACGAGTTCCGGCACATTGTCAGCATCGACACCTGCGGTCTGGATGGGACGGCTGAGTTCAGCGGCGATGGCGTCGCATTTGGCCTTCGTGCGGGAGGCGAGCATGATTTCACCGAAGACCTCGGGGAGTTGGGCGCATTTATGAGTGACGACACGGCCGACGCCGCCGGCTCCGATGATGAGGACTTTATGTGACATGAGGTGGAGTGTGATGGAAAAAGGTGCGCCAGAGGCTGGCAAGTGACCCGCGAGTGTAGCAGACGCGGCTAGAATGCAAGCGGCGGAAATGTGACGTGTGGAGGAGGCGCTTTTTGCTCTTTCCCTGAGAACTGCGTTCGTGGTATTCACTCATGCATGTTTCGGCTGATTCTTCTTCTCTGCAGTTTGGCCTTTGCTTCCTGGGCGCGTGGGCAGCTTGTCTACACGGGTGGTGTGGTGAGACAGGGTTTTGATTCGTTGCCGCATGGGGATGTGTTTGATTTGTCAGACTTTGGCATCGCCAAAGGACCGGCCCAACTAACCTCACCGCCGATTTCTGCTTCTGCCGTTTTGGGCTGGAACGCCTTCGCACGCATCGGTACGCAGATGTTTTTCATGGTGGGAAATGGGGATGTGGGAACAGCTAGCGTGTACTCCTATGGCCAGCCAGCGGCTCGGGATCGGGCTTTAGGATCTCTTGCGGGCTCTCATGAGGCGTCTCTGGGCTGGCGCTTGCTGAATAACACGGGGCAGACGCTGACGCAGTTCACGCTGAGCTTTTACTCGGAGCAGTGGCGCAATGGTGGCACAACCTCGCTGGTAGGCTTGACCGGTGAGTATCGACTGGCTGTGTCCGGAGATATCAATACCGGGACATACACACTGGTGCCTGCGCTGGATGCACCTGCGCTGAGCAATGTGACCACAGGTTTTGGCATGAATGGAAACTCGGTGAACAATCGCCTGGAACGCAGTGCGACGGTCACGGGCTTGACCTGGAGTCCGGGGCAGATGCTGATTCTGAGGTGGCGTGATTTAAACGAGCCTGGTGCGGACAATGGGGTGGCTCTGGACGATGTGATTTTTCACGCGCCGACGGCGGTGAGTCTGCCGATGGTCCATGATGTGCAGCCTGCCGCGGGTGCCCAGCGGGTCTTTGGCCAGACACCCGTGGTGGTGGTCTTTAATCAGCCTGTCGCTGCCGGGGTTGGCTGGTTTGAGATCACAGGCAGCGTGAGCGGGCCCATGGCTGCGACGCAGGCAAATGCAGGCCCGCTACGTTACACGCTGACTCCGACAGCCCCTTGGCCCAGCGGAGAAACGATCACGCTGCGTGTGGTCGGTGC
>CANHTV010000417.1 GCA_947463285.1 Verrucomicrobiaceae bacterium
ATCTCAGCTTTGACAGCCTCGGCATCGGCCCAGGCATCGGACTCACCGCTGAAGCCGAGATCCTCGACATCATCCGCACCGCTCCCCTGCCCTGTATCCTTGATGCGGATGCCATCACGCTGCTGGCTCGTGGTCATTCAGCCATCTTTGAAAGTCCAGCACCGCGACTGCTGACGCCCCACCCCGGCGAAATGCAGCGACTGATGCCTGGCATCCAGCATGAGACCCGTGTCACGCAGGCCCGGCTCGCCGCCGAGCGCTTCAAAGGCCACACCCTCTTGCTGAAAGGAGCCCGCACCATCATCGCCACTCACGGGCAGATGACGACTTATAATACCACCGGTCATCCCGGCATGGCCACTGGCGGCATGGGAGACGTGCTCACCGGCGTCTGCACCGCCCTGAGTGCCCAAGGCATCCCGCTTCCGCAAGCCGCAGGCATGGCCGCTTGGAGCTCTGGCCGCGCCGCCGAGATGGCTGCCCTCACACTCGGGCAAAATGCCGTCCTCCCCAGCGATGTCGCCGCCCACCTCGGAGCCGCGTTTTTGGAACTGGAGGAATAACGTAGCCCGGCATTAGCGCCCATCCCGGAGCGCGGAATGTATTCCGCAGCAGTTCGTATGCAGGCAGCGTGTGGTCTCGGCCAGTGCCAAAGGCACGTTCCTCCTCAGCTCAGGGCAGCGCCATGGGGACATACGAAATCACCGCACATTCAGGGAGTCCGATTCCTGAAAGGACGCCCATCAACACCACGCATGGGCCTGCCGAGAGCGGGCGTGGAGTCGAGGATCCCCCTGTGGGGCTCTGGACAAAGATGGGGGGGCGCGGTGGAGCCCCCAGGGCGATGCCCAAGGCTGGGGAGGTTTGTGCCTTTGGTTCACCCTACCAGCAGCAAGTGCAGCACAGGCATTCACAGGGCCTATTCCCCAGGGAGTCTCCCGCAAGGGCTTCGGGCTTCGTTCCTCTTTTGGCCTTCGTCATTCCCTTCGAGTCGCTCTTGCGTGAACTCAGCCTTGCACTCTGGCGTTTTCCTCCGACTTTCCGCGCCCTATTTTCAGCCATGATCCCGAACGCCTACCGCTCCCTCCACTGCAACGCCGTCCGCCCTGAGCACATCGGCCAGACCGTCACTCTCTGTGGCTGGGTGAATTCGGCTCGCGACCATGGCGGCGTCATCTTCATCGACCTGCGCGACCGTGAAGGCCTGACGCAGGTGGTCTTCCGCCCGGAAGAAAACGCTGACATTGCCGCCCAGAGCCATGAACTGCGTGACGAAGACGTCGTCCAGATCACCGGTCGTGTGGAAAAGCGTCTCGAAGGCACGGAGAACACCAAGCTCGGCACGGGTGCTGTCGAAATCGTCGCCACCGTGCTCAAGGTGCTGAACAAGTCCGACGTGCTGCCTTTCCATCTCGACCGCGAGATGTCGAACGAAGACCTGCGCATGAAGTATCGCTACCTCGACCTGCGTCGCGAGCGCATGAACCGGAACATCCGCACACGTCACAAGATCACCACGGCGGCCCGCAATTACCTTGACGCCACTGGTTTCATCGAGGTCGAGACACCGATCCTTTCGAACCCAACGCCTGAAGGTGCCCGCGACTTCCTCGTCCCTGCCCGCCTCAGCCCAGGCAAGTTCTTTGCGCTGCCGCAGGCTCCGCAGCAGTACAAGCAGCTTCTCATGGTGGCTGGTCTTGAGCGCTACTTCCAGATCGCCCGTTGCTTCCGCGACGAAGATCTGCGCGCCGACCGCCAGCCTGAGTTCACCCAGATCGACATCGAGGCCAGCTTCATCGAGCAAAATGACATCATCGCTCTCGTCGAAGGTCTGCTCGCTAGCATGTTCAAAGCCGGTCAAGGCGTGGACATCCCAGCCTCCTTCCAGCGCATCACCTACCAGCACGCCATGGACGTTTACGGCTCGGACAAACCCGACACCCGTTACGGCTTAGAGATCGTCGATATGGCCGATGTCTTCGCGAACAGCGGCTTCAAGATCTTCCGCACCATCCTCGAAGGCGGCGGCGTCGTCCGTGCCATCAATGCCAAAGGTTTCGCCGGTATCACCACGGGTCAGATGATCCGTCTGAACGAGCTCGCCATCCAGGCTGGCATGAAGGTCAAGCAGCTCGCCTTCATCAAGGTGGAGCGCAATGCAGAAGGCGTGCTCGAATACAAGAGCCCGCTGTGGAAGTTCTTCGGCGAAGACGAACAAAAAGCCCTCATCGCCAAACTCGGTGTCGAGGAAAACGACATCGTCTTCTTCTACGCCGGCACCTGGGATGAAGCCTGTAACATCCTTGGTAAGGTCCGCCTTGAGATCGCCTCCATGCAAAAGCTCACCGAAGGCAGCACTGCACTGAACTTCCTCTGGGTCGTCGATTTCCCATTGCTTGCCTACAGCCCTGAAGATCAAAGCTGGGTGGCCGTGCATCACCCCTTCACCCGTCCGAAGGCCGAAGACGTGCCGCTGCTCGATGCCGGTGAATACGGTAAAGTCCGCGCGGAGGCCTACGACGTCGTTCTCAACGGTTATGAACTCGGTGGAGGCTCCATCCGAATCCACGAAAGCGAGCTGCAAGCCAAGATGTTCAGCGTCCTCGGCGTCACGCCAGAAGAGCAGGAACTGAAGTTCAGCCACATCCTTGAAGCATTCAAATTCGGTGCCCCACCGCACGGTGGCCTCGCCCTCGGTCTCGACCGTATCGCCATGCTCGTCAGTGGTGAGGAAAGCATCCGCGAAGTCATCGCCTTCCCAAAAAACAACAAGGCCTGCGATCTCATGACCGACAGTCCGACGAACGTGGACTTCAAATCCCTCCGCGAGCTCTATGTCCAGAGCACCTGGAAGGACAAAAAGAAGGAAGAAGCTGCTGCGGCCCCGCCCCCCGCCGCCTGATTCCCCCGAGTCATCGACTGACCTCCCCTTCCCCAAGCCACGCTCTTTACCGGGCGTGGCTTTTTCGTAAAATCTCTCGTCACCAAGCTTTGTGATTTCTTGTCTTTGGAGAAATGGAGTGGTGGAGCGATGGAGTGCTGCATCTCCGACACTCCAAAAAGGACTTATCCTTGGTTATAACGAGAAGTGTAACCAACCCGAGACGATAAAGCGCGGACTGAAAGCCACCAGTCGAGTCGGCGAAATACACAAAGAGCCTCGACAAAGAAGCCGCGCTCTGGTTTGGATAAGCTGCGCCAACACCTTCAAATCATGCCTAAAGCCCTCGCCGCCGTCCTCTATGAATCAGGCAAGCCTCTCGTCATCGAGGAGGTCGAAGTCGCCGAACCCCAGGCTGGCGAGGTGATGGTGCGCATGAAGGCCGCCGGGGTTTGCCACAGCGACCTGCATGTCATGAAAGGTGACCTGCCCATGCCCACGCCCATCATCCTGGGACATGAAGGAGCTGGTATCGTCGAAGCTGTCGGCCCAGGCGTCACTAGCGTCGCGCCAGGGGATGCGGTGTGGCCGATCTGGCGCTCCTCCTGCGGGCGCTGCCACTATTGCCAGCACGGACGCCCAGCGCTCTGTGATCTCGGCACGGCCATGCGTTTCACGGGCCTCATGCCAGATGGCAAAACCCGTTTCCGCAATGCCAAGGGCGACAGCATTCTGCATTACGCCGGTGTCTCCACCTTTAGCAGCCTTTCCACCATGCCTGAAGCCGCCGTCGTCAAGATCGAAGCTGACATCCCGATGTGGAAGGCGGCCCTGATAAGCTGTGGCGTCATTACGGGAATCGGTGCTGTCACTCAT
>CANHTV010000418.1 GCA_947463285.1 Verrucomicrobiaceae bacterium
GATGTACGGCATAGCAGCACTGGTTTCCTATTCCCGCGTCTATGTCGGTTCCCATTGGCCCAGTGACATTCCGCCTTCGATGGGTTTGGGGCTTCTCGTAGGCCTCGCTGTTGCCGTCTTGATGCAGAAGCTCAGCCGTCGTTGGCTGGTGGACTAGATTTTAAGCGGACCTTCGGCCGGACTCCTCTGCCATAAACATAATACAGGCCGGATCCGTGAAGATCCGGCCTGCTAAAAATCAGTCAGAGAAGACTGAGTGTCTGATATTACAGACCTTTGCTGACGATGTATTTCACGAGATCGACCACGCGGTTGCTGTAGCCCCACTCATTGTCATACCAGCTGACGAGCTTGAAGAATTTGCTGTTCAGCTCGATGCCGCTACCAGCGTCGAACACGGAACTGCTTTGGTCGTGGATGAAGTCGGTGCTCACCACTTCGTCGCTGGTCCAGCCGAGAATGCCCTTGAGATAGGTCTCGCTGGCCTTCTTCATGGCGGCGCTGATTTCCTTGTAGCTGGTTTCTTTCTCTGTCTTCACAGTGAGATCGACCACGGAAACCGTTGGTGTCGGCACGCGGAAGGACATGCCGGTAAGCTTGCCCTTCACTTCTGGGATGGCCAGACCGACGGCCTTGGCGGCACCTGTGCTGCTTGGGATGATGTTGATGGCAGCGCTGCGGCCACCTTTCCAATCCTTGGCGCTTGGGCCGTCCACCGTCTTCTGTGTGGCGGTGTAGCTGTGGATAGTGGTCATGAGGCCTTCTGCGACGCCGAAACCTTCTTTCAGCAGAACGTGAACGACTGGAGCGAGGCAGTTGGTGGTGCAGGATGCGTTGGAGATGACGTGGTGATTAGCCGGATCATACTTCTCATGGTTCACGCCCATGACGATGGTGATGTCCTCTTCCTTACCAGGAGCCGAGATGATGACCTTCTTAGCACCGGCGTCGATGTGACCCTGGGCCTTGCTGCGCTCTGTGAAGAGACCGGTGGACTCGATGACGATGTCCACGCCAAGTTCTTTCCAAGGCAGAGCGGACGGACCCGCACGGACGGCGAGGCATTTGATCTCGTGACCATCGACAACGAGCACGTCGTCTTCCGCCACGTCTGGGCTGCTCTTCTTAGAGAACACGTTTTCACGAGCCTTGCCCTGGGTGGAGTCATACTTCACGAGGTAGGCGAGATTGTCCGCAGGCACGAGGTCGTTGACGGCGACGACGTCGATCTCCTTGCCGAGAAGGCCTTGATCACAGATTGCGCGAAATACGAGGCGGCCGATGCGCCCGAAACCATTGATGCCGATTTTGACCATTTGAATAGTGTGTGGGATTTGAGGGGGTAAAAGCCGACACACCAGGAAGCGCGCCGGAAGTGCGATGCATAACGCCATCGCTGGGGAGCGTCAACCGTGGGTTCTGCCTCTGTCACCTTGGCCTTGCTCAGATTCATGCCATGGAATTGGCCACCAAAAATTTTGTCAGATAGGGCCTCTTTCTCTGCTGCCTTCCGTGGATATTCCAGAACAGGCCGCGATTGATGTGTTTCTGGCGCAAAAGCTACTTCCGGTGGGCCGTGCTGATGACGGATGCCTCTTTGTCATCGACTTTTCCGTTGAGAGCTGTCCGGTCGGGTTCGTCAGAAGCTTGGTGTATTAAGCCGATGGGGCTCTGCGTGAGTACGGCGATGATAGCCCGCAAGAGCTACGTGAGTATTTCCAACCCGCCGCGCGCTCTGTCGAAAGCTTCCTTTTACGCGTATATCCGAAGGTCGCTTATTGCCTTGTGATTACAGAGCAGCCGCCAAGTTCAATGACTTCCTGAAAGAGGAGGCCGCGCACCATGCCTTTCTTTGCGCCAATTGCTTCAGGGCACTAACTTCGAGGCGGAACGATTTATGATTTCGCGGCACGGCGGGCCATGAATTCCTCAGCCAGAGCACGGTAGGCGACGGCACCGCGACCGTTGGGCTCATACTCAATGATGGATTTGCCGAAGCTCGGAGCCTCACCCAGGCGGACGGTGCGTGGGATGATGGAATTGTAGATGATCTCGGCGAAGTAGTTTTTCACGTCACCGACGACCTGCTGCGCCAGATTGGCCCGTGAGTCATACATGGTCATGACAATGCCTTCGAGCAGGAGGTGGGGGTTGGCCCCACAGTCGCGGATCTGCTGGACGACGCCGACGATTTTAGACAGGCCTTCGAGTCCGAAGTACTCGCACTGCAAAGGCACGAGCAGTTCATCAGCCGCCGCGAGAGCGGAGGTCATGAGGACGCCGAGGGAAGGGGGGCAATCCAGCAGGATGTAATCAAAGTGCCCGGAGGCCCGCAGAGGGGCCAAAACCTCGCGCAGTCTGGCCAAGTGATTGCCACTCTGCGCCAGCTCGATCTCACAGCCTGCCAGCTCCTGGTGGGAGCGGATGATGGAGAGATTTGGGATACGAGTGCTGCGGATAGCGGTGAAGGGGTCTGAGCCGACGACCAGTGCCGGGTAAAGACTGCCGCCTTCTTCCTGGGCTAGGCCGAGGCCGCTGGTGGCGTTGGCCTGTGGGTCCAGGTCGATGAGCAGGACACGAACGCCGCGTTGGGCGAGACAGGCTGCCAGATTGATCGCCGTGGTTGTTTTACCCACGCCGCCTTTTTGATTAGTGATCGCTACTACCCTCATAAGAATGCCTTGGCATTGACTTTGAACGGGAACGATGAGAAGCGCCAGAAAGAAATGGAGATCACTGAGAAATGGCTGGGAGAAATAGGCGGCTGGCAGGCTATGAAGTCTGCCCGCAGTCTCGTGGAGGCTGGGCTTGTCTCGGTGCAAACGGCTGCTGAGGGCCGGATTCGCGGTCTCGCGGGGCATGGAAAGATGAAATTCGCCGGTGGTCTGGCGATCCGCTCGCCGAAGGACGTGGATAACCTCTGCACCTGCCCGAGCGCCCGGCGTGGCCTGATCTGCGATCACTCGCTGGCGGTGGTTTTGGCGCATCTGAAGCCTGCCTCGGCTACGAAAGCGTCAGCCTCATATTCTTCATCAAGCTCGGCTACGGCGCGTGTCAGCACTACGGGTACGTCTTTGCCTGCGGTGGTAGCGCCGCGTCTGCCTCGGCGTGTGCCGGGGGAATACACGGTGTATCTACCTGAGACGCTGCTCTCGGGTGCCGTGCGCGAGCCTTTGGGGGCTTATGTGCGATTCACTCCCGGCGGCGCTGGTGAGGAGTCGATGCTGGCGACGTGGCTGGGTGAAAAGGGTGTCGTGGGGCAAAGTGCGCCGCTTTCGCTGCCTGCGGCCTTGTTTTCAGAGCTGCTGGCAGCGGCGGCGGATCATCCCCGGCTGATCGCGGGCAAGCCCTCCGGCGGCGGACAGGTCATCTCCGTGGCGGCGGATGCGGTGCGGCTGCCTTTGCGCGTCGAGCCTGCTGGGAAGCCGGGAGAAATCCGCTTGAGTCTAGATGCGACTGGGCAGGCGGCGATCTTAAAAAACCAACCCTCTGGCTGGTGGTCCTGCCGGGAGACGGGCACGGTGTTTCGTCTGCCCACGATGGCGGGGGAGTTATCTCGCCTGACCTCGGAGCTGCCCTGCACGCGACCACTGAAATGGCTCATCGCGAATCGGGAAGGTTTGGCTGAAGTCTTTCAGATCGAGCTGCATGGGGCTGGCCTGGAGCGCTTTCATGTGGCTCCGGTGCCCTGCGAGTTTGAGGTGCATGTGGATGGCTCACTTCAGGTGGTGGATGTAACGGTGGAGGC
>CANHTV010000419.1 GCA_947463285.1 Verrucomicrobiaceae bacterium
GCCGAGACGGGTGAGGCGGGCCTCTTCATAGAGCGTCTTGGTATTGTGAACGAGTTCACTCCAGGTCTTCACAGGATGCATGTTCACCTCGATGACGCCTGGATCAGGCGTGACCTTCAGCACGCTGAGTCGTGGATCATACGGCGGCGGTGTGCCTTCCACGATGACAGGCATTTTCAGCGCAGAGGCCACGTCTTCCACAACAGCCACGAGCTCCAGATAGTCCTCCACCTTTTCCACCGGCGGCATGAAGACATGCAGGCGACCTTCACGCGGCTCCACACAGAGAGCAGTGCGGATGACCCATGAAGCAGACTCCTGAGGCAGCGGGAAGCGGGCGACGCCGTCATCGGCTGATTCCTCCAAGGGCACCAGCTTCCGGCGCTCTGGCCTGCCCTGCCCTGCATAGACGCCCTGGCCATAGCTGCTCGGCACACTCGGCGTGCCATCCAGCCACTCCGCGACCGCGCCGAGGAAGTGCTGACGGCTTTCCGGCCTTGGCGGCAGCTCCGGCCAGTCGCTCGCGGGATCGGTGGGGTAGATCCAGGGATAGTCTTTTTCACTGACCCAAGGCAGCGTGTCCAAAGGCAGCCTCAGGCCCATGGGCGAGTCACCGGGGATGAGGTACATGTTGTCATCACGGACAAACCACGGACCGCTCTGCCAGCGTGCTTTGTCGCCATATTCCACGCGTTGCAGCGGCAGGGCAAAGCCCACCACCTTGTCCAAGCCTTGCTCAAACAAGCGTGCGAGGCGGAGGCGATCCTCTTTGTTTTTGAGGTTCGACTTCAGCGGATCGACATTCACCGGCAGGCGCTTCTCTTTCCAAAGGTAGTAGAAGACATCTTCGTAGCCGGGTTTCAGCCATTTCGGATCGACCCCGAGCACGACGGCAAGGGCGAGAGCAAAGCGGCGGGCTTCTGAGGTATCATGGCCGTAGTTCACGGCTTCATCCGCGATGAGTGAGTCATCCGACCACACAGGCACGCCATCATTCCGCCAATAACAACCAAAGGCCCAGCGTGGCAGCGACTCCCCGGGATACCATTTTCCCATGCCGTAATGCAGCAGGCCGCCGGGGCCAAACTGATGGCGCAGACGCTTGATGAGCTCGCCCGAAAGCAGACGCTTCTTCGGGCCGACGGCAGCGGTGTTCCACTCCTCGCCCTCCATGTCGTCGATGCTCACAAAGGTGGGCTCGCCCCCCATCGTGAGTCGGACATCACCTTTGACCAAGTCCGCATCCACCTGATGACCGAGCTTCTCGATCTCTTCCCACTGCTCAGGCGTGTAGGGTTTTGTGACGCGCGGAGATTCATAGATGCGGGAGATGTTCATCTCGTGGTGGAAGTCCACCTCGCACTTATCCACCGCGCCGGTGACGGGAGCCGCGCTGCTGGGATCAGGCGTGCAGGCAAGTGGCAGGTGTCCCTCACCGGCCATCAGGCCGGAGGTCGGGTCCAGCCCCACCCAGCCTGCGCCGGGAAGATAAACCTCACACCAGGCGTGCAAGTCGGTGAAGTCCACCTCCGTGCCGCTGGGGCCGTCGAGAGACTTCACATCTGCCTTCAACTGGATGAGGTAGCCACTGACAAACCGCGCTGCCATGCCGAGATGGCGGAAGATTTGCACCAGCAGCCAAGCCGAGTCACGGCAAGAACCGCTGCACAGCTCCAGAGTCTCCTCCGGCGTCTGCACGCCCGGCTCCAGGCGGATGCCGTAGCGGATGTCTTTCCAAAGCATCTGATTCAGCGCCACAAGGAAGTCGATGGTCCTCAGGCGGGTATCTTTGTCCGGCGCAGCCAGCACGCTGCCCACCTCCGGCAAAACACCGTGGATGTGCGTGTCCATCTTCTCGGAGTGCGGCACAGAGACATGCGTGCCATTGCCTTTGGCCATGAGCTGCCGCACCTCCCGCATGTAGGCACCGAGCAGCGGCGTGAGCGGTAGTTTGCGATGATATGGCTCCAGTTCATGAGCCAGCGTCGGATCATATTTAAAGGGCACATGCTCCGCATCAGGCTCCAAAAAGAAGTCGAAGGGATTGTAAACCGCCATCTCGGCGACCAGATCCACCTCCACCGTCAACTCGGTGGTCTTTTCCGGGAAAACGAGGCGGGCGAGGTAGTTCGCCTGTGGGTCCTGCTGCCAGTTGATGAAGTGCTTCTCTGGCGAGACCTTCAGCGAGTAGCTCAGCACCTGCGTGCGGCAGTGTGGAGCCGGACGGAGGCGCACCACATGTGGAGAAAGCGAAACAGGACGATCAAACTTATACTGGGTGACGTGACGTAGAGCGACGTGGATGGACATGCGGGGGAGGTTGGCCTGATTGATTCAAAGCACAGCGCGTGCCAGCGCTGAAAGAAGTGACAGACAGCCGTATTTGCCAGCCCTGATTACACTCTTGCTAGACCTGCAATATGATCAACAAAACGGCCAAAGAGCTATGTCATTGCTCGGCAGGCTCACCCAGGCCTTGCAGCAGCGCAGCCGTGAATGCGTGACCAAGTTCCGCCTTTAATGCGTCAGCGCGTAGAAGATGATGTTGATGCCGAGCGGGTAGGCATACTTCTCGGAAAACTCGCGGAAGTACCAAGGATCTGTGCCCTCTTCTTCCCAGCCATCACCGAGATCCGTGTTGTGGCAGATGAGCATGACGATGCGTTTTTTATCATCAAAGATAGCTCGGTAGTGCGGGGTTTCGGCATCAAAACGCTCGGCGGTGATGCCTTGGGATCTGCCCGCCATGGCGTGACCCACACTGGGAATCTGCGGCTTCACTTTGAGTGGAAAAACCATGCGAAAAATCTCGTGCTCCAGAGGCAACTCCTGAGGCTCGCGATCAGGAAAGATCTGCTTCAATGCAAAGTTAAAAGTCTCCCACTCCTCCTCACCCCAAAAGTCGTCGACCATGATGAAACCACCATTGAGCATGTAATCACGCATGGTTTTGGCCTCTTCATCACTGAGGCTGATGCCCCCGGGCTCGATCATGTAAATGAAAGGGTAATGCCGCATCTGCTCCGCATGGATGTCCACCACAGCCCCCTTGGGACTGACTTGCAGCGAGGTGAGCTGTTGCAGGCGATAGCTGAAATTCAGGTCTGCATCGGGATAATCCGTGGCCCATTTACCACCGCCACGCCGCCGTCCCCAGCTCTCGGAATTGTACCGTAGGCGACAGAAGGTGAAGACATCGTTGGGCAGTTCCTTGGAGACAGGCCAGGTTGGAAAGTCAATAAACTGACCACCGCGTCCGGCATCGCGTGGATCTTCCGGCACCGAGCCATCCTGAATGCCGAAATTCGTCGGCGATGGTGCATCAGCCGCGAGCCCACAGGCAGCCACTAAAGCCAGCAGGGTGATTCGAAAGGGCAAATTCATCTCCGGGATATGGGGCACTTGCTAGAGTAACAGCATTTTCAGATCCGACTTTCAGCCGATCACCAAATACGGCTCGATGGCCTGAGAAAACCCCTTCAACTGCACCGCAGGCAGCGTGCGTGTCTGGATGCAATCCTTTACCGCAGATGCGGTCGCTGGATCAACAATGATCTCCCCAGCTTGGGCGAGACTGCAAAGCCGCGAGGCGAGATTCACCCGATGACCAAGCACGGTGTAACTCAAGCGCTGATCCGATCCCATGCAGCCAGCCACGACCGTGCCCGAGGCGAGACCAATACCGATCTCCAAAGGATGCCGGGAGGTCGCATTCATTTCACGACGACGGCTGATCATGGCC
>CANHTV010000420.1 GCA_947463285.1 Verrucomicrobiaceae bacterium
AGACTACCAGTGGCAGATCCTGGATGCGGACAAGAGCGGCTCACGGCGGCTGATGGTGACACTGGGCTTTGGCGCTGAATCCAAAATGATCCACTCGGAGCCGTTGAAGCTTTTGCCCGAGATCTGGCAACATCTGGCTTTCGTTTACGATGGCAAAGGCAGTGGCCGTTTTTATCTCAATGGGGCTGCCGTGGGGGGCTTGATGCTCGCCGGTTATGGACCTGTCACACCAGGCACGAAGGCCCTGAGCATCGGAGACCGCCTCGGCAGCAATTACGGCGGCTTCCCAGGCTTCATCGATGAAGTGCGCATCTCTGACGCCGCGCTGAGTTTTGAGCGTGCCAGCCTAGCCATCAACAGCCCGCGCCTCGTGTGGCGTCGCCTGGAGACCAATGTGAAGCCGGTGGAGATCCTCTGCACGAATCTCCGCCGTGAGCCCATGAAGGCCGCCAAACTGAAGCTCAGCTTCGGTGGCAAGACCGAGGAGTTCATCCTCCCAGATCTCAGCTCTGGCAGTTCCCACACGGCGAAGTTCGGCGTCGATACCCGGCTCAAACCAGGCCGCTATGACCTGAAGGCACGCTTTGAAACCCGTGACTACAGCCATGAGCAGACCCTCTCTCTTGAAATCGTGCCACGCCTCGCACCGCGAATGCCCGTGGTCATGTGGGGCGCGGGTGGGAATGAAATCACGCGGTTGAAGGACATCGGCTTCACCCACTTCATCGGCTTTAGCGATGTCGGCTCAGGCGACATGTGGAAGGAACAAAAACTGCTCCCGCCCGGCTCTCCCGAATACATCGCGCGCAATCGTAGCTTCATGGATGAAGCCCTTCGCCAAGGGCTGGAAGTGGTCGCCAGCCTTTCGCCCGCCGATGTGCTGAAGAGCGACCCCAAAAACCTGCGGGTGGATCGCACGGGCAAGCCCTACGAGCGGCAGGACATCTGTGCTTCCACACCGGAATTCGCGCCCTTTTTTCAGACCGTCGGGCAAAGCGTGGCGAAGACCTACGGCGACCACCCAGCCTACACCGCCACGCTGATCAATACCGAAGTCAGGGACCACAATGCTGTCTCCTTCAATGCCGTGGATGTAGCAAACTACCGCCAGGCCGCAGGTGCTGACATCCCGGCGGAAGTCACGCACAAATGGGGCGTGGAATACACGAAGCTGAAGGACTTCCCAGCCAACCGTGTCATCCCGGATGAGCATCCCATCCTCAAGTATTACCACTGGTTCTGGACCGTTGGCGATGGCTGGAACGGCCTGCATTCAGCACTGCACAAAGGCGTGAAGAGCAACGGCCGCAGGGACCACTGGACCTTCTTTGATCCCGCCGTCCGCCAGCCCAGTATCAGCGGTGCGGGCGGCAGTGTGGATGTGCTTTCCCACTGGACCTACACCTACCCGGACCCACAGCGCATCGGCCTGGCCACCGATCAGCTCTTTGCCATGAGCGCGGCCAGCGGCAAAAACCAGCGTGTCATGAAAATGACCCAGCTCATCTGGTATCGCTCCCAGACAGCGCCTATCGGCAAGCAGGCTCCTGGCGACATCGTGCCCTGGCAGGATCAGGACCCCGAGGCGGCCTACATTACCATCGCGCCCATGCACCTGCGTGAGGCCTTTTGGACCAAACTCGCGCGCCCTATCCAGGGCATCATGTATCACGGCTGGCAGTCACTGGTGGAGAATCCCGGCAGCACCAGCGCCTACCGATTCACCAATCCAAACACCGTCCATGTCCTGCGGGACCTGATCAAAAATGTCGTCGAGCCCCTGGGCCCCACCCTCATGAACCTCCCTGATGAGCGGGCCGATGTCGCCATGCTGGAGAGCTTCACCTCCCAGATGTTTGCCCGCCGTGGCGGCTACGGCAGCAATAACCACTGGTCCGCCGATCTCTGGCAGGCCATGCAGCACGCGCACGTGCAGGTGGACATTGTGTTTGAGGAAACCCTGCTCAAAACCGGCCTCATTGGTCGCAAAGTCCTGCTCATGCCAGAGTGTGACGTGCTGACGGAAGGCGCGGTCAAACGCATCCTGGAATGGCAGAAACGCGGCGGCAAAATCATCGCGGATGAGTTTCTCTGCCCGGCCCTGAAGGCTGATGTCGTCTTGCCTAGCTTTAAGCGTGTCAAAAACAATGCCCAGGACAAAGCCACCGTGCTGGCCCTGGCGGCGGGCATTCCAGATCAGATGAAAAACCTCGGCTGGCAGCCCCGGCTCACCTGTGACAATCCCGAGATCATCCTGCGCACCCGCCACTTTGGCGAGACGCTCTACGTCTTCGTCGTCAATGACCATCGCGAGCCCGGCAGCTATGTCGGCCAGCATGGATTGGTCATGGAAAACGGCCTGCCCTCCAGCGGCACCGTCACGCTGCATCAGGATAATGGCAATCTCTACGACCTCACCCGCAGCAGCCTCATCGTGCCAAAGCGCGGCGCAGAGAGCACGCTCAACTGGCCCGTCGATCTCGGCCCCGGTGAAGGCCGCATCTACATGATCACGCCGAAGCCCTTGCTGAATCTCGCCCTCACCGCACCCGCCACCGCCACCTGTGGCAACACCGCTCAAATCACCGCCACCCTCACGACCACGGATGCGGCCACGCTCAAAGCCGTCATCCCCATCGAGATCGAGATCCAGGACGCCAACGGCAGGCGCAGCGAAGGCAGCGGCCACTTCGCCGCCATCAATGGCACCTTCACCCTCGACCTCAATCTGGCCCCCAACGAAGACATCGGCAACTGGCAGATCCGCGTCCGTGAGCTCGCCTCCGGCATGGAGGCCACGCAGTGGATGAAACTCACCCTCCCTGCGCCCTGAACCCCTCATGAAAACGCTCATCCCCCTTTTCCTGCTGCTCGCCCTCACCAGCCTTGGCGCCCAGGAAGCCCCCACCGCCCCGCCCCCGGAATGGCAGGGCCAGCTCGGCGACCACCGATCACCGCTGCTTTTTAAAGACGGCCGTGGAGTCAAAACCCCGGAACAATGGACGGAACGCCGCCGCGAGATCCTCATCGACTGGCAGCAGCTCATGGGGGCGTGGCCACCCGTGCTGGAGCACCCCACCCTAGAGATCATCGAGACCACCTCACGGGAAAACTTCACCCAACAAAAAGTGCGTCTGCAAATCGCCCCAGATCAAACCAGCGAAGGCTACCTCCTGATCCCCGCAGGCAAAGGCCCCTTCCCCGCCGTCTTCGTGCCTTATTATGATCCCGAGACCAGCGCCGGCCTCAGTGAGAAACCCCTGCGTGACTTCGCTTATCAGCTCACCAAGCGCGGCTTTGTCAGCCTCAGCATCGGCTCCCCCGGCGGCGATGCGCGCCTGCCAGTGCTCAGTACTGGAGCGCAGTGCCAGCCCCTCAGCTACCTCGGCTACATCGCCGCGAACGCCTGGCAGGCCCTCGCCGCACAGCCACAGGTGGATGCCCAGCGCATCGGCATCGTCGGCCACTCCTACGGCGGAAAATGGGCCATGTTTGGAGCCTGTCTTTGGGACAAGTATGCCTGCGGCGTCTGGTCAGATCCCGGCATCGTCTTTGATGAAACCCGCCAAAGCATCAATTACCAAGAGCCCTGGTATCTCGGCCTCGATCCCGCCCTCACGCGCAAGCCCGGCCTCATCCGTGCCGAAAGCCCGCGCACCGGAGCCTACAAAACGCTCAGAGAACGCGGGCATGATTTGGTCGAGTTCCAGGCCCTCATGGCACCCCGCCCCTTCCTC
>CANHTV010000421.1 GCA_947463285.1 Verrucomicrobiaceae bacterium
CATGAAAATCGAGATCAGCCAGATGATCGACAAATACATGGCCGCCCCTTTTTCTGAAGAAAGCATCCAGGCCAGCGGTGCCGTGCTGGCTTATCTCAAACAGTCACCTTTCTATCCGATCAACATCCCTGAATATCCCGTCAGTGAATGGTTGGAGCACTGTAACAAAATCTCAGCAGGCACTGATCAAACTCTTCTCACCGCATTCATGCTCGGCTCCGCCAAAGCGGCCTTCGCCGAAGGGGATGCCTTTGCCTGCCTGAAAGCTGGATCGAAACAGTTCGCCGTCATTTACCGCCAGCTCGCAACCAAGCACCCAGGCATCGCCAAACCCGAGATGGAGGAGTTTGTGGCCGAGGCCGAAAAAGACCGTGGGGATGAGTGGCTCATGCGCTTCACAGGCATGAAAAAGTAAGCTCAGTCCCGCGAACGCGAGATCAAAAACTCAACGATGCCTACTGCCAGCGTCTGGCTGATCCCAGGGACTTTGCCAGCAATGTCTTCTGCGGTAGCTTTGCGCAGACGTGCCACAGAGCCAAAGATTTTTAACAACGCGGCCTTGCGTGCTTCGCTGACACCGGGGCAGTCATCCAGCAGACTTTCCTCGACTCGCCGGCCTAACAAAAGCTGGTGATAGCCATTGGCCCAGCGGTGCGCCTCATCACGGATGCGCTGAAGCAGCTTCAGTGCGCCACGTTCATGAGGGATGACAATGGGATCTGATTCACCTGGCACATAAACCTCCTCATGCTGCTTCGCTAGGCCCACAATCGGCAAGCCTCCCAGCCCCAGTTTTTGCAACTCCGCCACAGCAACGCCAAGCTGCCCCTTGCCTCCATCCACAATAATCAAATCCGGCAGCCTGACAAAAGAAGGATGCCGGCCATCCGACTTCCCTCCCCTGCCCTTGGCTTTCTCCAGCCTGCGCAGCGCCTCCAGCGGTGATTCCTGCGTGGCTTCAGCCTCTTCCGGACCGATGACTTTTTTCGCCTCACGCAGAAAACCTGAAAACCTTCGGCGGATCACCTCCGCCATGCTGATAAAGTCATTCTGACCGCTGACCGCGCGAATGCGGTAGCGCCGGTAATTAGAATTGTCTGGCACGCCGTTTTTAAATCGGACCATGCTCGCCACACAGTGCGCGGTGCCGATGTTGGCGATGTCGAAGCACTCCATCACCAGCGGCGGTTTTTCCAGAGACAGCTCTTCCTGGAGTTCCTTCACATCAGCCATTGGATCAATCGTGGACATCACCCGCACACGCGAGCCACGCTCAAAGCTGCGCGCCGGAGACAGCGTCTTTGTCAGATCCTCCATCATGTCACGAAGCTCGGCTGCTTTTTCAAAGTCCAGCTTGGCCGCCGCCTTCTGCATCTCCTCCTTCAGCACCGCCGCCAGATCACGAGCGCCTTTGCCATCCAGCAGCGAGCAGGCTTCTTCCATCTTTTGCTTATACTCAGCCACCGTCACCCGCCCAATGCAGGGCGCACAGCAGTTTTTGATGATGTCATTGGAGCAGTGCTTGTAGTCCTGCTCACCTGGCCGGATGGGACGGCAAACCCGCAGACCATACTTTTTGTTCAGCCAGTTGATCGTCGTGCGCAGCGCTCCGCTGTGAGCAAAGGGGCCGAAATAGCGGGCTCCATCATCCTTCTTCAGTCGCGTCAGGGTGAAGCGCGGGAAGTCATCCTGGAGATGAACGCGCACGAGCAAGAACCGCTTATCGTCCTTGAAGCTGATGTTGTACTTCGGGCGGAACTCCTTGATCAGCTTGCCCTCCAAAAGCAGCGACTCGGGTTCATTGCGCACCAGATGAATGTCAAAATCCCAGATACTCGCGATCAAGGCGCGCGTTTTCCGTTCAGCCATCCGGGATCTCGATGGTGTAAAGTAATTGCTTAGCCGCCGCCGCAAATCACGCGCCTTCCCCACATAGATCACGCTGCCGAGTCGATCCCGCATCACATAAACCCCGGGCGTGTGTGGCACGTCACGCAGCTTTGCCATGAGATCAGGTTTATTGGGAGGAGAAGCCATGCGGGAAAGAGGAGGAGATACGACTGGAAAAGCCATAGCCGCCAGCCTTTAGACGTCAATCCATCAGCATCGCCAGTAAAACGAACTTCCAGGTTCGTTCGGAACGAGTTGGAAAACTTGTTCTACTTCCGCATCAGATACGCGAAGAAGTCCTTCAAGTCGGCATCGCTGATGCCAGCGGTCATGCCTTCGGGCATGAGAGAAATGGGTGAGGCTTCGAGCTTCTCGATATCGGCTTGTTTGATGGCGGTTTTGTTGCCTGCCATGTCTTTGATGACGATGCCATTCGCGTCTTGAGCGTCCATGAGTCCGCTGAGGATTTGGCCGCCCTTGGTTTTCACGATGTAAGCGCCGAAGCCTTCGCGGATTTCCAGGCTGGGGGTGAAAAGGTTGTCGAGCCAGAAGTCGGCGTTCGTGCGATCGTAGCCGGTGAGCTCAGGGCCGATGGCGCCGCCTTCACCGAAGAGCTTGTGGCAGATGGCACAGCGGGCGGTGAATTGCAGTTTGCCCTTCTCGGCATCGCCCAGGCCGGTTTTGATCACGGCTTTGATGCGCTCGGCTTCCTTTTTCTTCTCGGGCGTGGGGCCGGTGGCGAGCAGGCCTTTCCAATGCTTTTCGATGCTCGCGTCGATCTCCACGTCCTTGTGCAGGCTGAGTTGGCGGACGATGTCGATGGTGAAATGCTTCGCGGGCACTTTCCATTCGTTGACGAAATTCATGAGGAACTGCGCCCACTCCTTGCGTCCAGCCATGACACGCAGTGCGTCCTCGCGCAGCGCCCTATCGCCAGCGATTTGACCTTCCCAACCGAGGAGAAGGGCCTCGGGTAGGCGTTTGTCGTCAAACTTGGCCGCCGCCTGCAACATGCCGCGTTTGAGGCTCGGAGCCGCGCTGGACTTCAAAAGGGCCACCATGGGCATCACCGCCTCTTGCTTGCCGAGTTCCGCCAAAGTCTTCGCGATGGCGATTCGGGCCGTGTTGGTCGCTTTAGCGTCAGAAAGCAGTTTGAGGGCGTTTTTGAGCGCCTCCGCGTTTCCACTGCGTAGCGCGAAACTGAGATCGCCGCCGCTTTGTTTCGCCATGTAGTCGTTGAGGGCTTTCGTGAGCGAATCCGGCAGTTTCGGCATCTCCGCGCCTTCAAACGCCGAGGCGATGCCGGCGATGAATTTGCCGCGCAGGGTTTCATCGTTGGTCAGCGCGAGAAGGTCGGCACAGGAGTTGAGGTTTTCTTCACCACCCGCCATCGCGTAGCGTTTGGCGAGCTTTTCGGCGAGATGGTCGCGGAAGAGTTTGGTGGCAAGGAAGGCAGGATCGGCTTTGAGGAAGGCGAATACGGTTTCGCGTTCCTTTTCGGCCTTCGTTTCGAGTGCCCACCAGGCTAGCAATGGGAGGTGGCCGCTTTCGTCGTTGGCATCGCCGCTCCAGAGAAGAGGCAGAGCTGTGTTGGCTGGCAGCCTTTTTGCTGAGGCGAGGATTTGGGCGCGTACTTCGGGATGTTTTTCCTTCCGAGCCAAGCGGACAAGAGTGTCCGTGTTCCCTACGTGTCCTTCACCGATCATTCTGAAGGCCCAGCGGCGCATGTAAGGATCGTTGGAGGTGATTGGAAGCTCTTTGACGGCTCCGAGCGCATCAAGGGACCATAGTGACTCCAGTGACCCAAGTGACTGGGAGAGTTTGGGGGCGAGTTCTTGGAGG
>CANHTV010000422.1 GCA_947463285.1 Verrucomicrobiaceae bacterium
ATCGTTAGTGGCAATGCCCAGAGCGCCCTCCCCTGGCAGTTATTACCAGACCCGCTGGTCATTAAAACTTCTAAAATACAAGGCTATAACACAGATGGGACAAGCATCGACGTACCACTCAGCCGTCAATCCGTGACATTCAGCACTGATGAAGACATGACCTTAGGTTATGGTGATTTACAGCGCTTCAAAACCATCAGCACCCTCACTGACACCGATGGAACAGCCTCAGTCACCGTTTACCTTTCAGGACGCCCTGGGCAACATCCAATTCGCGCCAAACTATCCAATGGCCGTGAGGTTACTTTCAACGTCACTATTCAGCAGGAAAACCCACTGCTGAAGTTTCAAAATGACACCGTTTTGCCTTGGGGAGTCATAGGATTGCCTTATCCCAAACTAGGCAGTTTTATTCAGCTAGCCCTGGAACCCGCAGCAGTTGCTGGAGGCGCCATCTTCACCCTATCCTCTGGCAGCAAATTGCCACGAGGTTTAACATTATATTCGTCAGGAATCATTAGCGGCATACCTTCAGGCCTTCCGCCTGGTCGATTTAACTTCACCGTGCAAGCGACACGAGGAGATCGAAGAGTAGTCAAAACATTCCAAATCAGACTGAAAGCTGCCGTCTCTGGAGGATGGCCTCCAGGAGAGGACCCTGATCCAGAAGAGCCCAACCCGCCGTTTAAATTGAAGTTGATTACTAAGCCTAATGGAACTTCTGGGATAGTTCATGCTGTTTCAGCCCACTGGCGTGAATCTTACAATTATAATGATGGAGGTAAAAAAAGAACCGAAAATCACTTCGCAACTTTTAGTCATTACCTCAATGGCTATGAGAGAGTCACTCCAGATCCTGATACAACAGACAAAAAACCATCCATGGATGAAATGATGGGGATGATAGCTATGCCAAATCTTGATGAGTGGAATTACAAGAGCGATCTAGCTCAATCTATATTTGGCTTTGGCTCAATGCATAATTCAAAGAGATATAGTAATCATGATGAAAGTTTGCTCGTTCATAAAAGTAAAAGCTGGAACTTCTGGCCTGTCAGATTGGTGGCTGTCGATGCAGAAACTGAGAATTCATACGTGGAACTGCCGCTAGGAACGGAAGTGACCTTCATTTTAAAGAAATCAGTCGTAACGGCAGCTGGCGCGGAACCAATTGTTACTTACGAGCCCATGACGATGAAGATCCCCAAAGGAGAAAGCTTCGCAGACCTTTCTCAAGAACTCATAGAAAAATTAAAATTCAAAGACAGCGACGACGACTATTTGGATATGAGCTACGACCTCCTCTCCATTGAGGTAGTCGAGGTGTCACCCAAAACGAAGGACGAGGACGGCAACGAAATCGCGGGTTCTGAGAAACCCAACAGCGGCAAGCCGTTGACTCCGTTTGTTGAAGTCGATCCCAACGCAAATAAGATCGCCCATCGTGAATTGAAGGTGCTCATTGGCAGCGACTTGAAGGACAAGAAAGTGACATGGACACTTGAAGCGTTACCAGGCGCAACACCGGCGACCATTCGCGGCGATTGGGACAAGAGTCCGACTCACAAAGACCGCTTCGAGGCATCCACGGCCTACGGTGCCAACTCATTCCGCAAAGTATCCCAATCATCAGGTGAAACCACCGTTGGGGCAGGCGGTCATACAGCCATCCGTGTGAACGTGCCACCGATTGGATTCAACCAGGTGCGGATCAGAATCCAGATCGAAGGCATGAGCACGCCAATTGATTTGATCGACATGGAAGTTCCCGGTGTAGTCGTCATTGACCCCGGGCACGGAGGTTTGGTGAATATCGGCGCTTCTAGTGCAAATAACGCAACGGCTCACCCTAGTGGCATTCAGGAGAAAGCAATGGCGCTTGATTGTGGAATACTGCTTCGGGACAGCCTTCGCAGCCTGAGGAATCAGCAGAAGAGAAATTTGAAAGTGTTTATGACACGATCGACGAATATAAATCTCAGCCTTCAAGCTCGCGCGAACAAGGCTAGAGATAACGGGGCGGACATCATGTTTAGCATTCACTTCAATGGCAATACGGCTCCCGCACAGGTTCGAGGGACTGAAACTCATATCGACTCGACTGGGAATTTTAACGCGAGCCAACACACAGCTTTGGCAAGAAGAGCTAACGATGCTGCATTCGGTGTTCTCAGCGGATACGACTCAGGTGCCCGTGATCGAGGTCCTAAAGCTGAGAGAGGCTTGGATGCATTGAGTGATCCTGATCTCGGCAACTCAAGTTCATATTATCCATGTCGAGGCGCACTTCTCGAGCTGGATTTCATTGATGTTCCAGCAGTGGATCAACTGCTAAATACCAATGCCAACCATCAACAGGTAAGACAAGAGGCTATGGAAGCCGTGGCCAACTCCTTGATCGAAGATCTCACGCAACAGCCAGCTCAATAGTAATATGAAATCACGTCACTTATGCCTGGTTTTTGCAGCGATCATTCTGGCTGTCGTCGGCTTGTATTTTTTTTCCATGAATCTGAAGCTTGCTTCGCCCATTGAAACAAGCGGTAAGGCTACTTCGAGAGATGAAATTAACTCGCTCCCTGATGCGACTGCTTCAAATGCGAAAACAGAACAAACTGTAGGCCAGCCTTTAATTACAAAGCTGCCTCGCGTTGAGATGGCGCAAGTTGCGCATGCTACAGATATGCCCGCAAAAGCAGGTTCATCTGAGAATCTGCCATTTAAATTCTTCGGTAATGATGCCGTTGGTCGCGTGGTTGATCAAAATGGTCGCGTCCTTATTGAATCGGGTAAGGAAATTGGGATTTTGGGTGTCGCCGTGTCACCAAATCAACAAATGGTTCTCGTTGAAGGCGGAGATGCGGTTAATTTCGTGCTTACTCCGTCCACGGGAAGTAAAATAAAGCTCCCCGTCTATCCGCCTGGTGCAAACATGCTCGGTTTTGGTGCTTGGCATTGGATCAGCGAAAATAAACTTCTTGGCGAATCAGGAGTGCAAGCATTGAACGCCAAGGGAGCGCCGATGAACTGCTGTGAAGGGCACAATGTTGCTCAGACCAAGCTCTACGTTTACGACGTGACCACCCAGAAGCTCGCCGAAGTGACTATGCCAAGTAAAGTCACACAGCCTGTTGTCAACGTTGTGGACGTGAGCAGCGATGGCCATGTGCATCTTGTTCATGAAGTGCCACACGTCGGCACTCAACAAGACCTTGGCTGGTTCAAGATTGATGCGCCGAAGTGAGCGATCTGCGTGCAACGCCGTCGAAGGCAACTCCAGCGCTTCGCAAAGCGCGCTGCTCCGCCCTTTGCCCACCACCGACAAGCTCCGGCACTGCCGCCTCAGCTGTGGATCGAAAAAAATATGCCAAAAAAAGAAAAAAGAAAAAAAGATGCCAGGCACTCAGTCATTAGAAAAAAAGATGCCAGGCACTCAGTCATTGACTAATGCACCATCTAAGTCTTCAATTCTCCTCATGAATGCGTCTCAAAGTCCTCAACATCAGCCTTCCACAGAAGACGATCTCGAAAAGCAGCTCGTCGGCGTTAATGCCAAAACGGCTCCTTATCCGCTGGCGCGTTCTTGGTCTGGCGGGCGGCGGCGTATCCTGGGACGTGGTCCGCTGGAGTCTTACACCTACCACGTCATGTCCCGCACCTGCGGCGGCGAGGTCTTCTTGGATGACGTCGAAAAGGAGGCTCTCCGTCGCGTGCTCTGG